>JAGOCL010000262.1 GCA_017998755.1 Spirochaetota bacterium
ATTGATTAATTATTAATATCATATTAGTATTGAGTCAAAGAAATTATTAAAAGAGAATATATATGCCTCCAATATTTTTTGATAATTTGAAATGGATGGGTTGGAATCTATTTTTAGCCGTAATTCCTTTTCTTATATCGCTTGTAGTATTTAAATACAAATTCTGGGAAAAACCGTCGATGATCAGACTTCCGCTAGCTCTGGGTATTGCGCTGTTCTACTTTTTTCTTCCAAACGCGCCGTATGTTTTAACCGACATAATTCATCTGGTAAGACAGATTAAGGATTACAGGTATTTCAAACTTACCGATAACGATATCATTGTCTTCCTGATACCTCAATTTTTTCTTTTTATATTTATAGGATTTAGTTTATATGTTCTTGCATTTCAGAATATGATACGCCTTTTATCCGAATTTCGCTGGAATCCTATAATTATTTTGATAATTAAGATTCTTAACCCTTTCTTTATGTCGATCGGCATCTTTTTGGGGCGATTCTACCGGTTCAACACTTGGGATATTATATCTGATTACGAAGATATAATATTATCTACTATTAAAGAATTTTCTAACTTCTATTTTGTCTTGTTCGTAATAATTATTACAGTCATACTTTTTGTCGGGTTTGAAATCTTATCTTTATTTTATAAATCTTTGTTTATGAAAAAAAAGTTATAGTTCTATCGAGCTATGCCTGCATGCGTGGCAACAGTAATTATAAGCTACCGGAAGGCCGGCTATATGAGTAGGATACGTCAAGATTTTTACCCCCAGACAGGAGACCTTACCGCCGAGCCCTTGACTGCCGACTCCGCTAAGATTAATTTTTTGAAGGATATCCTGCTCCATCTCAGCATAATAGGGATCCGGGGTTTTACTATTTAGGGATAGTAAAAGGGCTTTTTTTGAAAGATATGCGGAGTATTCAAACGTTCCGCCGATACCTACTCCTATGACCGACGGAGGGCAGGCCTTACCTCCCGACGCGATCACTCCGGTAGCGACGAATTCTATGATATCCTCTGCGGTAGCGGTTGGATTCATCATTTTTTGCCTTGACTGGTTTTCCGCTCCAAATCCTTTTGGCATAACTGATATTTTTAGTTTGTCCCCCTTAACCATTTCGGTATATATGATCGGCGGGAGATTGGTATTACTGTTTTCTCTTCTCATCGGGTCTACGACGACAGATTTTCTAAGATACCCCTTGTCGTAGGCGTTCTGAACCCCCTCGGCAATAGCGTCGTTAATAAAACCGCCGACTATCTCTACGTCTGCGCCTATCTCAATAAAGACAACCGCCATGCCGGTATCCTGACATATCGGGTAAATCTTCTCATCCGATATCTCGTAATTTTTCTTTATGATCTGTAATAACTCTCTTGCTCTATTGTCGGTTTCTATATCTATAGATTCGTTAATTTTATCCTTAATATCTCGCGGAAGTATATAGTTTGCCTCGATAAAAAGTTTTTCAACGTTCTCTTTTATTTCAGAAAATTTAATAGTTTTTCTCATAAAATATTACGCTTCTCCAGAGAACTGATTTTATCAATCCTTTTTTGGTGTCGTCCGCCTTCAAAATCTGTATTCAGAAAAGTATTTACGATACTTTTCGCTAATTCTACTCCGGTAGTTCTACCGCCGAGAGCTAATATATTTGCGTCATTATGCTTCCTTGTCATACGAGCCGAGTACTCTTCCGAACAAAGAGCGCAACGAACGCCGTCTACTTTATTCGCCGCTATAGATATACCCACCCCGGTCCCGCAAATAAGTATGCCTATACCTTTTTTCTCCAAAACGCTTTTAGCTACAACCTCTGCAATATCCGGATAATCTACCGAATCTTTTGAAAAACATCCCATATCGGTTATATCAAGCCTTAATACATCCTTAATATAGTTATAAATCTCAATTTTTAATTCAAATCCGCCGTGATCGCAACCTATAAATATCATAACGCCGCCCTTTTTTTTAATTCCGTAAAATAAATTCTATCGAAAGATACCGCCCTCTTAAAAAACCGCCGATATACTTTCAAGACCTAAGTATATAATATTGATAATAAATTTCAAGAATTATTTTATAATACATAATTGTATATTCAAAATATAGCAAAAGATATTTCGAGATTTAGTTCATTTTTATTTGAATACCCAATATTAAAATCCTTTATTTTACCTTTAATATTATTATAGTCTTTTTTGTATTTTACAGCCATTCCATTTGTAGCATAGAGAGCGATACTCGGTATTAAAAAGAGAAAACTTACCGGCAATAAAACAGCTCCGGAAATCAGAGAATTATTTGAATAGTTTGCATAATCAACAATTTTAGAATAATCTCCTGTAGGATTTGTTTTATAATCGTTGTAAAGAGAGTTGTATTGCGCTCCATAATATCCATAAACGCCAAGTAGCGCCCCGCCCGATACGGCGCATCCAAGCCCTATTGTTAATAAAACTGAACCTGATGCAATAAGCGGCGTTGAATTTTTTGCAGAGTTTTTAAGTTTATTATTGATTTCGAGAAGATTTTGATTGAGATTAATAATTTCTTCGGTTTTATTGATTTCATTATTTAGTTTATCAAAATGGGACTTTGATTCTGCAACGGCTTCTTTAACAGTATTTAATTTATTTTGAGCGCTTTGAATATCATTGCTTAAGTTTTCTTCATCTATTGTAAGATTTTTGAGTTCGGATATTTTTTTTGATTCAAATAAATCCTTCTGCATTTCAATATTTTTGACAGACTTATCGATCAAATCAGTTACGTCAGATAAGCCGATATTTTTTGAATTAGATGAATATTTTTTAATATCGCTTATTGAAGGGTCAAAAATATTTTGATTACCGGCTTTTGATAAATTTTTATCTATTTCTTTATTGATAATTTCAGCGGCGCTCTCTTTAATCTTATTAATTTTAAATTCAGACTCTTTGGTTATAATTTTTAAATTGTTTGATATAGCAAATTCGTTAATTAATTTAAGATTTTTGATATTTTGTTCTATTTTATCGAGATTATTCTCTGAAAGCGATATAGATTCCATATCGTTCATGTATTTTTCAGTCAAAATGCTAATTTCGTCTTTTTTATCAGTTTTATTATCTTCAGTTACAATATCTTTATCTTTTTCAACTTTCTCATTTTTTTCTTCGACCTCTTTTTCTGCTTCTTTTTCCTTCTTGAAAAACAGAAAACTTGCCCCCTCCTGATGATCCGTTCCTGAAAGAGAACCAAACATAGGAGTTGTTCCTTTAACGCCAAGCCGTATTTCATTGAAAAGCATCAATGGATCAATGAGATGCCTATTGTTATCCCTTAGCGCAAGTAAAAACTGTCTTGTAAAACTTGACTCGTCAGGCACCTCTTCCGATGAACCGCTTGTCAATATCTGTCTTGAGCGTTTTTTATAAGCGTTAGCAAAATACTCTTCATTTACGGTTGGCGTCTTACCTCTGTGAGCGTTCAAAAGATCGCCGCTAAAACAGCTGTCACTTACATGGACTTTATAGCTCCAATCATACCTCTAATCGAGCTATTGGGCAACCAGTTATCCTGAGAATACGAATCAAGCCCTCCGTCGGAAGGTATCCAATAGGCATTTTGCGTAATCTCGGTATCCATATATCCATGCCCCGCATAATAAATCAATAATGAATCATCTGATGTTATTTTATCCTGTAATCCTTTGAAAGTTCTTAAAATACCGCTTTTTGTTGCATTTTCATCATAAAGCTCTATTATCTCATCAACATAATAGTTTTCAAGAAAAACTTCTTTAAGTTGTTTGGCGTCTGCAACCGGTTTTCTTAAGGGATTCCACTCTTTATATTTATTGATAGCTATAAGAAGAATATACTGCTTACCTACTCCGGCGTATTCGTCGAGGGACTTGATCATATTCTTTAGTCCTCTCGTATCCTGAGCCGACAAAAAATACGATGAAAAAAAAGCTGAAATAACGAAAACTGAAATAATCTTTTTCATATAATTTCCCCTTAAAAACGCATCATTTGTTATCTCTAAAATTCTTCTGAATATAATATTATCATTTTCTAAAGAAACTGCATTTGTTGCCCTTATCAACTCGTCAATAGATTGACGAATACTTACAACATCCTATTGCGATGCAAAAAAAAGCATTTCTCTACGCCTCGTCGTTAATTGATTATACATCAAAACCTAGTATAAATATATATAATATTTTTCTTATTGTCAAATATTTTTTATTTTATGATAATTTTAGAACATTTTATATCTTAATTGGCGGACTAATATTTACTAATTCGACCTAACCAATCGGAAGCCTCAGCGGTTGGAGCTAAGGCGCCATATTTTTTTAGTAATGATATCTACAAGCTATTATTCGTATTTCTTCATTATCAATTTCGTATATCGGTCCCGGCATACAAGAAGTTGCCCGAATAATACCAGACAGCTACATATTATATGTATATTTCAAATAACAAAATAAATCAACTATAAAACTAAAAAATCTAAAAGGGCAACTTAGGTGAAGCGAG
>JAGOCL010000263.1 GCA_017998755.1 Spirochaetota bacterium
CTATCCTATCAAAACTCCCATCGTTTGTTACAAGCGAGCTTAATTCGTCGTATCCAACATACTTTACGCCAAAATTATATAATAAATCTGTATATTCGTAATTATTCTTCTTAAAAGAGGCAAAGATATTGAAATCCGAGCTTAATTTATACGATAGTTCTGAAGCGAGTTTAATAGCGCCGACGTTCTCTCCGTCAAGTATGATCAGCGCTCTTCTGAATTTTTCAAATTTTAATCCGTCCCAACCCCGCGCTATCGATATTATACTCAAATTTGGAGTCGCCGAGCCGATATTTCTTAAAAGGTAGTTTAGCCGTTCGTAATCCTCCCTTGTATCTATAGTTATCCTAACGTCGGATCTTGCGACTTCGTCGTCGTGATACCTGTCGCAAGCGATAATAAATTTATCTTTATTATCGTAAATATAAGGGGTAACGTGCTCCATTTGATAAGGTAGCCGCGCGTTTTCGTTAGCCGACAACAGAGCTTCCCTCGATATCACTTCAACCCCGCTTCCATAAGGTATAGGCGCAAGATACGCCAAATCGCGCCTCTTTTTATTGAATAAATCCAACGTCTCCATGGCGATCTCTGAAGATAAGAGGGGGTTGTCTCCGGTAGCTCTGATAATGATATCAACGTTGTAATACAACGCCGCGTCTGCGTATCTTTTAAGTACGTTTTGCGAAGACCCTGCAAAAATATCCCACCCCAAACTATCCGATATAGGTTTTAAAAGCGGCAGACTCTCGGAGGATGTTAGCAAAGCTCTGACGTCCGCGGGAATCACCGATAATCTCTCCATAACCCGGGCGATCAAAGGTTTCCCGTGAAGATCAATTAATGCCTTACCCGGCATCCTGCAGGAATTCAGTCTGACTTGCAGAAACAATCCGGTCTTCTTTAAATTCATCATATAGCGCCCTTTTTTATATAATCTTCGGATAGATACGGTTATTTAAAAATTAAATATATAATAATCGTCGCAATTTTTACAAAATTCATGATATTCGAGCTTAGAATTTTTCCGGTACTCGCCGTTTAACTTATCCGAAATATCTCCAATCGAATTTGTTTGAATATTACCAATAATCCGGTCAGGTTTATAACGGCATATTGGAACGTCGGCGTTTGATTTTACAAATATTTCTCTTCTCAGATGAAAGCAGGGGATCCGTTCTAAAGGGGAAAGATCCACAACCTTTTTGTCCGGTAGAGCTCCGCAATAGGTAGAATATTTCCTGATAATCAAGCTATCCGCCTGATAATTACCTTCTTTATCGGTGTTTCTGATATATTTCTCTATTTCTATCTCGTTATCGACGGTTCTTGTTACTTCTTTATAAGTTTTATATTCTTTTTTTGTTAATTCTGCAAACAAAGCGTTCAACTTAGCAAAATCGCCGTTAGGCCTGATCTTTTTATAAGTCGTTTCGTCGTAAGCGTCGTATTTTAAAACGACAAAAAATGCGCTTTTATCGATTTTAATTTTATCAAGATTGCCGGCTATATCCCCTACTTCCGAAACTCCGTCCGACTCAAGTATCAGCTTCATCCCGATTTTTGAAACAAAGTCGATTAATTCAAAAACTTCCGGATGTCCAAATATCTCCCCGCGCCCCCCGAAAAGAATAACCGCGTCGGAATTAATTTCTTTGATCTGAAGGATAGCTTTTTTACAGACTTCAACGTCGATCAATGCGTCGGGGTCGTTAGTCGGTAGCCGGTAAATCGACTCAAGCGCGGGTCTTGAATTTAATTCAAAAGTAACCATATAGGGAACAGTATAAAGCTCGGAGACGTTTTCCGACAAATAACGTTCGATTTCTTTTATATCCGGAATATTACTAAATCTTTTAAATATTTTAGAGGCAAAAACTCTTTCTCCAACGTCGTTAGATCCAAATTTTATTCTACAAAGCCTTAAATCAATGTCGGCAAGAAAAGTTTCTATATCAAAAGAATTTATATCTTTAGACAGACTGTAAAAAAGCCAATCTTTCTCGATCGCTTCGTCTTCCTCAACAAGCTTGATTATCTCCGGAATTATCTCTTTCTTTACAATCCTTGGGGTCAAACCGTCGGGATACCCCATTGCGTAAGTAAAATCTGCAATAAATTTGTTGTGACGCTCCAACATCTCGTCGACAAATTTATAATCGTAAAAAGGATTGCCTGCGTCGAATATTACAATATCGTCGCAATTTCTTGACTCGTCAAAAATAGTTTGTAAAATTTCTCTAGCTCTCAGGTTTTTCAGGACGACGTTTTTTATACCGTTGGGAACAGTAGATATCGCTCCTCTTTGCAATAAGATATATCTGTCGTATTTATTGTTTTGCGCCAGTTCAAATATCCTTTCAATCGCGTTTTTTCCGTCAAAATCTTTTGTCAAATCCTCAGTTATAAAAGAGGCGTCGAGCGCTAGCATTTTCATAAATTCTTCCTAAATAATAATTCGTCGATTTTATCAAAACATTTTATAATTGTGAAGTTATTTTTTTCTTGATTATAATAAAAAAATCTTGAATTAACTATAAATTTGAATTATAATGAATTAGTTTTTGAAAAAATAACTGTTTTGTACATTCTACTCTTTGTATACAACAATATTAGGGGAGCGGTCGTTATGGATATGCAATATATGTCTTTAGTTTCATTCAAAATAAGTAGCGAATTTTATGCGATTGATATAATGGAAGTCAACGAAATTATCAGACATACTGATATTACCCCCATACCTAACGCGCCGGATTTCGTCGAGGGGGTTATAACTCTTAGAGGCGAGATCATACCGATAGTAGATTTGGGCAAAAGATTTCATTTCGAGCGGGTATCTTTATCCGAAGACGAAGAACTGCTAAAAGGAATTATTATTATAACTGTCGAAGGTATGACTATCGGCGTTATTATCGATCAGGTCAACCGCGTAGTCCAGATTAACAAAAGCCAGATACAACCGCCGCCTCAGATGATCTCGGGCGTAGGCGCGGAGTATATACAAGGCGTCGTAAAAATGGAAGAGAATCTTCTAGTTATACTTGATATTAAAAAATTATTCAGCCGAAAAGAGCTATTAGAACTTTCCGGAAAATTTTAACCTGTTTTAAACGATTTCCTTATTTTTCATTCATTTTTCAAGAAGAGCTTTGAATTAAACTTATTATACTTAAATTATACAATTAAAATTTTATTCATTATATATTTTTCTATTAATTTTTTTTTGCGCAATATAAAAAAATCTTGCCTTTTTTTTCTTATTTATTATATTGTATACAGGCGCTACGGAATATTTTGACATCAAAACGCATATTCGTCGGTTTTTATCTATATAAGCCCGCTTCGTTCGCTTTTTTCTCCGTAGCCCAAATATACTTTATATTTATCTGAATAATAAGATTATGATTTATTACAAGGGAGTTTTTTAATGAAAATAGGATTAATGGGTTTTGGTAAGACGGGAAAAGCCGTTGCGACGACTTTATTAAGAAAAGAAAACATCACTCTGGAATGGGTTATAAAAAAAACTGTAACGCTAGATCATCGTTCTATACCGGAATTTTTGGGGGAGTACTCGAAAGACCCCGGATTAATTCATTCGGCGGAAAAAATTACTATAACCGAACTTTTGAACGATCAGCCGGTTGATATAATAATCGATTTTTCTTCAGAAAACGGCATATATTACTATGGAGAAGAAGCGGCTAAAAGGGGGATAAAGATTATTAGCGCAGTATCGCATTATCCCGATGAGACGCTTGAACTTCTAAAAAAGTATTCGGAACAAACGGCCGTTTTTTGGTCGCCGAATATCACGCTCGGCGTAAATTATCTTATAATAGCCGCTCGTTATCTAAAGAAAATCGCGCCCGAAATAGATATGGAAATAGTCGAAGAACATTTTAAAACAAAGATGGGAATATCCGGAACCGCTCAAGTTATCGCAAAAAACCTAGATATTGAACGCGAAGATATAAAATCCATAAGAGCCGGGGGAATAATTGGTAAACACGAGATAATTTGCGGATTTCCATATCAAACGGTAAGGCTTATCCACGAGTCTATATCAAGAGAAGCGTTTGGTAACGGAGCTATATTTGTTGCGGAGAACATCGTCGATAAGGGCAGAGGATTTTATAATTTCGAGGAGTTGTTGGAACCGTATTTCAACGGAGCAAAAAAATTAGCGAGTGATCGGAATCGAACCGACGCTATCAGCTTGGAAGGCTGAAGTTCTACCATTGAACTACACTCGCAATTAAATTCTCCTATTTTATAGCGCAATATTTATTTTCAGTCAATAAATAATATTATTTTTTTTAATAAAATTCTATTCCAAACAGTTAAATTCAAAAATTTCCAATAAAATATTCTTGACAATTTATGCAATAATGCGCATAATTCCTTTCATGATAAAAGAAATTGAAATTTATAAATCTCTCGGCGAAGAGACAAGATTAAGGATTATGCGCATTCTGATCAAGGCCGACGTAGAACTCTGCGCTTGCGAGATAATAGACGTTCTGGAAAAGCCG
>JAGOCL010000264.1 GCA_017998755.1 Spirochaetota bacterium
GGGCAATACGGAATGCGCGGTAAATTTAATTTGCGATAGATTGAGGAAGTCTGAAATTGATACGACATTAATAAAGATAGAAAATAATTTTAAACCGGATATAGAAAACGTAGATTTTCATATATTCGCTTTTCCGGTTTACGGTTTTTCAGCTCCGAGAACTTTTATAAAATATGTCAAAAATATTCGTAATATTGAAAAAAAACAAGCCGCGATATTATCAATAAATGGAGCGGAATTCGCTAAAGGTAAATTAATTGACGGTTATAGCGCATACGCTTCGGAACATATCGAGAATATACTGAAAAAAAAGAATTTCGACGTTTTTCTTCTTAAAAATATCAGTTTTCCGGTAAACTGGACGCAAGTAATGAATCCTCCCAAAGATGAGGAAATACAAACAATCTTAGAGAAATCAAAAAATGAAGTAGAGGCGTTTTCCAATAGTTTTGTAAATATGGAATCAAAGATAACTCGATCCGGTTTTATCGGAAAATACATATTTCGAATGTTTATTCCGATTTTTACTAACTTTGCAAGTAGAATGTTGGGGAAACTATATATTTCAGATAAAAAATGCAACTCTTGTAAAGTATGTTCAAGAAATTGCCCGACTAAAAACATTAAATTTTTCGGGAAAACGCCGGTTTGGGAGTTCAATTGTTTAGGATGCAACCGATGTATAAATATCTGCCCGACGCATTCTATTCAGACGTCTATTTTGAGAATAATTCTACATAGCGTCGGGGCGTTGGCGTTAGGATTATTGTCGATTTTTACTATTTTAGGTTATATTGCGAAAATATTGCCTGCTCAAAATAATATTTTGATAATAATGATAGATTTACTTATTATTTTAGGAATTTTTGGATTATTAATTTTTCTTCAATTTACCGTTTACGATTATATAATAAGAGTTTTAGAAAAAATCCCGTTTATCAGAAATTTATTTCAGTTAAATTTTACAAGCAAATTCAGAAGATATTTTAACAAACAAAAGTAAACCATGGTCTATTTGATCGGCAAATGTAAAAATAAAAAAAATGGAGGTGAACAGATTCGAACTGTCTGCCTTTTGAATGCCATTCAAACGCTCTAGCCAATTGAGCTACACCCCCGTAGAAACTGTCTTATATTTATAATATTTTTCAGAAAATTTTTCAAGAATAATCGCATTAATTAATCAAAATAAAACACAAAATTTCTATTACAATATTTTTCATTATTAATAATATAATTTTCAATTCTAAATAATATTATTGACTTTTTAAATTGATAATTTATTATATATAAGTCAAGAATAATTAATTACTGTTTATAAGGACATTATTATGAGTAAAGAAGAGCGTAAAAAGGGAAAATTCAAATTTAAGAAAGCGGCGTTTATATTTGTTTTTGGTTTCATAATATTAGCCGTAATGGTTCCGCTTTTTTTCCTGGGAGTTTTCGATATTTTTGATAATAAATTAACCGATTTTAGGTTTAAATATTTCAATCAAAAAAAAGAACCTTCAAAAGAAATCGTTTTTTTGGATATCGACGAGGAATCTCTAACGAAACTATCCCCTTTTTTTGGGGGCTGGCCTTGGAGGAGAGGCGAAATTATTTCAGACAGAATTTTAAACTATGTTATGCAGGGAAATCCTTCGATATTCCTATTTGATATTATATACACCACCATAACGAGTAAAAGTATAGACGAAGCGATAAGTCCCGAGGACGAAAAACTTATCGATACGACGGCTATGCTTCAATACGAAGGAAAAAATATAAGCCATGCGATTTTGTTTAGTAAAGATCCGGCGATAGAAACTCCCAAAGACTTACCGCCTACGGAATTTGGCTTCGACGGATTTGAGATTCAAGTCGAGGATAAGCAAAATTATTTACAGAACTCTGAATATAACTTGATTACTTTACCTTTTGCTTCTTTATACGCTTATACTTTACAGTTTCATTCGGTTACTCATCAGGAAGATATGGACGGAGTATCGAGAAATTATCGACTGCTTATCAAATATAAAGATAAATATTACCCTTCGTTATGTCTTAGAGCGTTGATTACAAAACTTGGAGTAAATAAAATCAGCGTCGTTAATAAAAAACTTGTTTTAGAATACGGCGATAATAAAAAAATTACGATTAATATTAATGATAAAGGGATAATGCCCTTAAGCTTTTATAGCGATTATTTAAAATTCAGCAGTACGACGGCCGGGTCTGTCGTTATATCGGCGCAATCTGTGATGGACGGAAACGAACCTATTGTTAGTCCCGAAGAATTTACAGATAAAATAATCGTAATTGGAAGTTCGGCGGTGGGATTGAAAGACGTTAAAATAACTCCGGTAACGGAGAATCTGCCGGGACCCTTTATTCATATCACCGCTATAAGCAACATCCTAAATAACCATCATATTTATAAAGTTCCGAAGCCCGCCGCGGCTTTGATAATAATAATCAGCGTATTCTTTATTTTAGCTACGGCTACAATGATAAAAAATACTTACGCTAAGAACATTATAGGATTCGGTTATATTATCCTTCTGTTTGCCGTCGCTATACTGTTATTTAAATATTTCAGCATAACATTGGAACTTGCGACTACTTTGATAGCGACGATTATCAGTTATTTTGCCTCGTTGGTTTTTTTGTCTCTAACCGAGGCGAGAGACAAAAAATTCCTCAAATCAACGTTTGGTTCTTATCTATCGCCGGAGCTTATCGACGAAATGTTTGCTAATAAAGAGATGCCGACGCTTGGCGGCGAGTCTAGACCAATTACGGCGTATTTTACCGATATTCAAGGATTTTCGACATTTTCAGAGAAACTTACCGCCGTTCAACTGGTAGAACTGCTTAATGAATATTTAACCGCTATGACCGATATTCTTTTAGGCGAAAAAGGGACGCTCGATAAATACGAAGGGGACGCGATAATAGCGTTTTTTGGCGCTCCTATGAAGGTAATAGACCATCCGGTAAGAGCTATTTCAGCGGCTATCGGTATGCAAAATAAACTATTGGAACTGAGAGATAAGTGGGACGACGAAAAAGAGTCCCCCGACGAACCGAAAAGAAACACCAAAGACCTTCCCCCCGAAGAGTGGGTTCCGGGAGAAAAATGGCCAAAGATCGTACACGAGATGCGTATGCGTATAGGTATAAATACCGGCGAGATAGTAGTAGGAAACATGGGAAGCTCCACAAGAATGAACTATACGATGATGGGGGACTCGGTAAATCTTGCCGCTCGTCTCGAAGCTGGAGCGAAGCAGTACGGCGTATTTACTTTAGTCAGCGAATTTGCTATGAACTACGAGTTTACCGACGAAACGACGGGCGAGAAGAAAGTCGTTAGGGATTTCTTTGATTATAGATTTATTGACAAGATCGTCGTAGTAGGAAAATCCGAGCCGGTAAAGGTATTCGAAGTCGTTTCTTTAAAAGGCGGTCTAACTGAAAAAGAAAAAGAACTATTTAGGATATACAGCTCCGGAGTAAAATATTACCTTGAACAAAATTGGGACGAGGCGATAAAATATTTCAAGGAATCTCTCGAAATCGAGAGATTTCCGGACGCTAAAACTAATCCCTCCAAAGTATATATCGACCGATGCGCCTTTTTCAAGAAAAATTCGCCCGGCGAGAAATGGGACGGTTCGTGGACGTTGACGTCGAAATAAGCTGTTAGCGCTAAGTTAGCGCGGAATTGAGATTGCAATAGCTATTTTTTAATATTTTAATATAAAGGAGACCTTATGAAACTAAATAAAAGCGCGTTAATTACAACTATCATCGGAATTATTCTATTGAGCTCGTGTTCGAGTATTCCAAAAGGAGCGAAAGCGGTAGAAAAGTTTGAAAAAGAAAGATATCTGGGGAAATGGTATGAAATCGCGCGAATCGATTTTAAATTTGAAAAAGATCTGAATAATACTACGGCAAATTATTCTGTAAATAACGACGGAAGTATCAAAGTCCACAATCGGGGATTTAATTATAAAACTCAAGAATGGCAAGAAGCCGTCGGCAAAGCGAAATTTGTCGGAAAAGACGACGTCGCTATGCTGAAAGTCTCTTTTTTTGGTCCTTTTTATTCCGGTTACAACGTTATAGCGCTTGATCCCGATTATCAATACGCTCTTATCGCGGGGCAAAGTCTCAAATATTTGTGGATATTATCCCGCGAAACTTCAATACCCGACGAGGTCAAACAAGATTATCTAAAAATCGCAGAAAGTTACGGTTACGATACGTCGTCGCTTATTTGGGTAGAACACGACTGAAGTTACTTAAATTAGGTATGTATTGATTACTAGCGTATCGCCTGAAGCGCCGCCTTATTTTTTGTTCCTTTTTGCTATTTGATATTGCAAATTTTAATTGTTTATTATATAAATAATTATATCTATGAAAAAAATAGTTTAAATAACAAGGAGTTTTATATGCACATTCCTGATCATATGTTAAACGGAGCGGTTTGTCCGGTATCGGCGGCGGTAGTTAGCGTCGTTGGAGTAACGGCG
>JAGOCL010000265.1 GCA_017998755.1 Spirochaetota bacterium
ATCAAATTCACAACAGCTTTATTCTTTAATCTCCCCCTTCTCTTCGATTCAAGAGAAGGGGGACGGGGGGTTGAGTTAGTTTTCCGTGAGCTTATTCCCCGCGGCGAACGACTCGGAAGCCGTAGCCGTTGCTCTTGTAAGATGGGTAAGCGTTGATGCGGTTAACAACTTTACAGAAAGCGGCGAAGCCGTACCAGCCGCCTCCCTTTAAAATCCGACCTGAACCGCTATTTAAGCCTTTAGGATTAGTATTACCTGATTGAATATCTCCATACCAGTCCCAAGCCCACTCCCAGAGATTTCCAGACATATCGTAAATTCCAAGTTCATTTGATTTTTTAGTTCCTATTGATTTTGCTGATGAATTCGAATTTGAGGCATACCATGCAACATTACCTAAATTTTCGCTACCGCTGTATTCACAACTTTTTGATAATTGTCCGCCGGTAGCGGCATATTCCCACTCAGCGTCAGTCGGGAGCCGATATCCGTTTGCAGACCAGTCGGCGGTTACAGTCCATTTAATATCGTCTTCCGTACTAGAATTATTTAGATCTTTATTAGTTTTATCAATCATATAAACTGGAGTAAGCCCCTCTATCTCGCTCCGTTTATTGCAGTACTCGACGCAGTCGTACCATGAAACATTTTCCACTGGTAAGTTGTCCCCTTTGAATTCGCTCGGATTACTTCCCATTACCTCGATCCACTCCTTTTGGGTAACTTCGTATTTACCGATATAGAAACTATCGACCGTTACTCCTTTACCGTAGTAGTTGGATTTAGTAGATTTGAAAGTCCCGCCGTCGACAAAAACCAACTTTAAGTAAGGTATGATATTAATTTCACCGCGAGCCAGATTTGTCTTAGCAATATCAAGAAAACGAAGCTCCATCGCGCCGACAGTATAGTTTTGCCCGTCGTAGATTATTTTGCCGTATAACTCGACGGGATAACTCCCCCAGTTCGTTTTTATCTCTTTAGCAGTCTTAGCATCAATCTTGAGCGCTAGTTTTCTCAAAAGCCATTCGTCCTTTTTATCAGGATTTTTTATCATAAAGTTGGTAAGATTAATTTCGTATTCACAATTATCCGCATTGTATTTAACAAGCTCTACTCTAAAACTATCCTTTGGAAATATGTGCTTTCCCTCAGACAATACCGAAAGGGTTTTCTTAAAACTATCCAATTTTTCAAAATCGCTCCTATACTTCGATCTTAATTCTCGCTCCAATCTTTCTTTAAATTCTTCAGTCGATTCAAACTCGTCTTTAACCTGATTTTTGATATATTCCGCCCTTTTAATCTCGATAACCGACTCCAGTTCTTCGATAGTTTTATACAGCTTGTTCGCTTCGTCGAGCGCGGTCTTTATATCCTTCAGTTGCGCCGACGCCATACACAGCGAGAAAAATACCAATAATAGCGCGACAATTGTTTTTTTCATACACACCTCTATTTTTTTAAATTAGCGGTTATTAATATAACGCTTTATTTGAAAATTAACAACTATAAAGCGCAAGTTTTTAATAATGAAATTTACATGATATTATTGTTAAGTTATTATTTTCAAATTTATAAACTAATCTGTTAGCCCCGTCTATCCTGCGAGACCAAAATCCAGATAGGTTGTTTTTTAGAGGTTCAGGTTTTCCCAATCCTGCGAAAGGACTTCTTAACGTATCTTTTACCAACTCGTTGATCTTTTCAAGTTTCTTTCTATCGTTATTCTGCCAGTAAATGTAATGATCCCACGCTTCTATAGTAAAAATTATCATTAATTAAAAAAATCCTCAGACTTAATTACAGTTTGAGAGCTTTTTAATTCGTCAAGCGATTTTTGTAAAGATTCTCTATTATTTTCTGTAGATAAAAGATAATCCGTTTCGTCTAATTCGTCGTTAACGTAAATCTCAACCGTAGCTTTATTTTTATAAATATTTTTAATTTTTTTTATGAATTCGTTGTTTAATTGCTCAATATTAAGTTTAAACGTCGCTTGCATAATTATAATCTCCGTATGATATAAACTACTAAAATTTTATTGAAAAATCAATATCTATGCGATATTTTTTCATAATATCCGTCAACAATTGTCTCGCGGAATTCCCAAATCATCCCCCGATCGTATCAAATTCACAATAGCATTATTCGTAAATCTCCCCCTTTTCTTAGGCCTAAGAGAAGGGGGACGGGGGGTTGAGTTCTGTCCTACTCCGATATCATCAGATCGGCGAATACTTTTGCGTCTTTGATAGTATTTTTTATAGAAGAATATTCGTTGGGAGAGTGCATAGTATTATCGACGGTGGACCACAGCGCCGCGGGGAAGTTTTTCATTCTGAAGTAAGCGGCGACCGTTCCTCCGCCTATTCCCGTTAGCTCGGGTTCGTTTCCCGTAACTCTTTTTATAGAATTAATAAGTTTTTGAACGACTTCTGCGTTTACCGACGTTGGCGGCGCGGCTTGTAAAAACTGCGGAGTCGTTATGGATATTTTTATGCCGAATTCAGTTTCTATGGAAGAACATATAACTTTCATATCTTCCAATACTTCTATAATATTATATTGGGGTAATATTCTACAATCAAATGCAAGAGTCTCTTCGCCGGGTATAGTATTAATATTTGTTACGGAGCTCGCTCTTCTCGTTGGTTCGAATGTCGAATACGGCACGTCGTAAAGATCGTTGATATCGCTATATTTAAATCTCAAATTATCCAATCTTATCGCTAAATGAGACGACGCCCTTGCGGCGTTTATCGCCTTGTCCGGTCGGGATCCATGAGATTGCTTGCCTACTAACTTAAATTCGACCCATAATATCGATTTTTCTGCAATTTCAACGTATTTCCCGTCGGGGTCGCCAACGTCCGGCGTAACTATCAGGTCGTCTTTTTTGAACAAATCTGCTCGATTTTTCAATATCCAGTCTATACCGTAACCGCTTCCGACCTCCTCGTCCGCTACAAAAACAAGTTTTACGTTATAATACGGTTTTATATGGTTATCCAATAAAGTTTTAGCCGCTAAAAG
This sequence comes from Spirochaetota bacterium, assembly GCA_017998755.1. Classification (GTDB taxonomy): domain Bacteria; phylum Spirochaetota; class GWE2-31-10; order GWE2-31-10; family MWDO01; genus MWDO01. Next base: position 3,037 of record JAGOCL010000265.1, read on the forward strand.
AATACTGGTAAGACTTTGCTGATTATCTTCCGTTCCTCTACCGTAAATCTTATCTCCGTCGACTACAGCTTCAAAAGGGTCGGTATTCCATAGAGTGATTTCTCCAACCGGAACTACGTCTAAATGAGTTATTAGCCACAACGATTTTTCTGAATAACTACCGTTTATCGTCGTAATAAGCGTAGGACGGACTCCCGAGCCGATTCTTGTATCTGGAACTAATATTTCTTCAGTTTTATCAAATTCCCAATCTTTAATATAATTTTTTAGCCATACAAATTTGTTATACTCCCCTTCGCCGCCGTTTTCCGGAGCTATCGCAGGTATTCGCGTCAGACCTTTCTGAAGTTCTATTATAAATTCTTTTCCGTCGTCGATTTGATTAAATATCTCTTTCATAAAGCGCCTCTAAAGTATAAATTGTAATTAAAATATTTGTTGTTAAGATATTAAAAAATATTATATAAGTCAAGTTTGTTGTTAACATATGCCAGTTAATAAATTTTTAGCGCGACAATTGTTTGATAATTTTATCTAAACAATGTAATAAATTTTGCCTAATTTGAATAATTATGATATATTATGTCTGGAATATAATATGGAACAAAGTTGTTGCGCTCCCAAAGGCGCCCCTAAAAAATTGGCGTTTTCATTTCTAGATTACTTTAGATCGCTTTACTGCTGGATATTTTCTTTTAAGAAAACTTATAGCGTAAAACCCGGACTGTACTTTACCGGCGAAGAATACGATATAAACGCTCCTGTTTTAGTTACATGCAATTACCATTTGACTGTATTTTTATTGTGGAGAATAATCAAAAAATTAAAAACTAGAATTCTAATAATCGATACAAAAGGGATTAACGTATGGTGTTCGAGCGGTAAAGGGCAATTTTGCGCGAACGAGATATTAAAAGTAATTTCCGCTTACGAACCGGGGATATTAACAAAAGGGAAGAAACTTGAATTGATACTACCTCAACTTTCCTTATCGGGCGTATCGCTTAGCGAGCTAAAAAAGAATTTCATCAAACCTATAATCGGTCCGGTATATATGAAATCGATACCAAAATATTTGAAAAACGAGCCTTATGAAGATTGCGCGGACGATAAGTATAAATTTAATTTGAAAGACCGGCTTTTTACTCTTGTTCCTTCGTCGTTACAATTTATGAAATACATATTTAATATCTGTCTGGCAATATTTGTTTTTAACCATTTTAGACCGATCGGAATATACTGGCAACCATTTATTTTGGGGCTTCTTATCTGTTTATTGTATATAATTATATTCCCGATATTGCCGTCAAAAAAATTCGCCGTTAAAGCGATTTTTTTGTCTATGATACTTTTAATCGCTTTTTTTGCGCTCGATCTTTTAGCGTTTATTAATTTAGCGCTATTAGACAAAATATTTTATTCTTTATTTATCTTAGGAACTTCAATATGGTTTGGACTATACTATACGGGAAGTAGCGGCGTTAGTT
>JAGOCL010000266.1 GCA_017998755.1 Spirochaetota bacterium
TTGTAATATCGTAAAAAACTACTACGGTCTCTTTGGATCGATAAATATAACTGACGCTTAAGATATACACTCTATTGTTAATATCAAATTCGATATTTTCTAAATATGTTCGGGAGGAGACGTATTTCAGAATATTCTCAAAATCCCGCTCTCTAACAATCTCCCAATAATATTTGTTTTCAGGATTTTCGTTTGAGACTATTTTCTTAAAACTGTTATTTACTTTGGAAATTTTACCATTTTTATCAATAACGGCGATTCCGTCTTTTATGTTGCTTATAATACTGTATAGTTCCTCTTTTTCGTCGGAAAGTTCTTCAAAAATATCGCGTAATTTTTCAGTCATATTGTTGAAACTATGCGAAAGAGCGGCGCTTTCATAATTGTTTTCAACGTCGAATTTTACGTTAAACTCTCCGCAGGATACCCTTTTTGATAGTTCGGAAAATTTAATTATACTTCTCTTAAAATTGAAGTAAATAAGTAGGATACATACGATCGACAGAACGGCTGAGATTAGCGCAAAAAACATGATATTTATAGCGTATTTAATAGTTATAACGTTTATATTTCGCAAAAAAGAGCTTATTCTGATAATACCGATTGTTTTACCGCCTTCTGTTATTTTTTTGGCAATATACAACATATCTTCGTTTAACGTCGAACTTCGCCGAGAAGATACTCCAAAGTCTTTTTCCAAAGAAATAACTACTTCCGGGCGGTTTAAATGATTATCCATAAATTTTGGATTTTCGTTCGAATCTGATATTACCGCCCCCGATTCGTTTAAGATCGTTATACGAACGTTCATCTGTTTTGAAACGCTTTTAATATACTCGTCTAATTTCGCGGAATTAGACGATAATTCGATTTTTATGTTGTATTCGAGGATATTAATTATATTCGATAAATTATCGGTAGTAATCGCGATATTATCTCTTCTAAGTTTTGGGACGTAAAAGATAATTATAGTAATATAATATAGAACGAAGAGCGTTATAAAGACTGATAGGTATTTTATTACGATTGACTTATTCTTCAATTTTGTATCCTACTCCTCTGATATTTTTTATAATCTCGCCGGCTTTACCGAGTTTGGTCCTAAGATGTTTGATATGGACGTCGATAGTTCTATCCAGTACGTCCTTTTCATCGCCCCATAGCGAACTGAGCAGTTTGTCGCGGGAGAAAACCCACCCTTTTTTCTTCGCCATTACTGTCAATATATTGAATTCGGTCGTAGTCAGTTCGATTTTTTTATTATTATCGTCGTAAACTTCGTATTTATCCGTATCAATCGTAAGACCCGATCCGACTTTTATTATTTTTCCGGATTCGCTTGAATATTCGGCGCATCGTCTTAATAACGCTTTTATCCGCGCAAACAACTCTTTTATAGAAAACGGCTTTGTAACGTAATCGTCCGCTCCGATTTCCAACCCGATCAACTTGTCGGTTTCGTCCTGTTTAGCCGTCAGCATAATAATTGGGATACTCTTTAAATATTTGTCGCTTTTTAACATTTTGCATATTTCAAAACCGTCCATATCCGGCAACATAAGGTCTAGTATGACAATATCTGGCCGCTGTTGATTTTTCCCTGAACTTATTAATTCAAGACTTTCCAAAAGGGACTTGCCGTCGTAGAATTTCAAAGTTTTATAACCGTTTTTTTCTGCGTTTAGATTTATCAAATCTACTATGTCTTTTTCGTCGTCGACAATGGCTAAGAGCTCGTTCATACAAAATCCTTTTAAATTTCGTCGTAATTATGCTTAATGATTTTACCTTTTACTATATAAACGGTATCTTCCGCTATATTTGTAGATAAATCAGCGACTCGTTCAAGATTATCAGATATTCTTATGAGATGTATCGAGCGTTCGATCGCCCGCGGATCGTCCGCCATATAGGTTATCAATTCGCGGATTATCTGATCTCTCAGTTCGTTTACAATATAGTCGCTTCTACATATATTAATCGCGCTCTCGGCGTCTTCGTTTACAAATGCGTTGATACTATTGTCCAACATTTTAACGGCTTCTTCGGCTAATCTCGGTAAATTTCTGAAAGGTTTAACAGTCGGTTTTGTTATTAAATATAACGCGCTTTCGGCAATATTTACCGCCGAGTCGCCGATTCTTTCCAGATCGATTCCCATTTTAGATATCGTCATTACGGTTCGTAGATCTTTCGCCTCGGGATGATACAAAGCTAACAGAGCGACGCATTTTTCATCGATCGATACGTCGTACTTATTCGCTAGCGCTTCGTCCTTATCTATAACCTCGTCAAGCAACTCTTTGTTTTTGTCAACAAGACCTTTTATAGCTTTATCGATCATTTTTTCGACGGTCGTCGCTTGGAAAAGGATACTTTTCTTTAAATCTATAATTTTAGCGCTAATCATAATATTTTCACTCCATATATAATATCAACCGAATTTTCCGGTTAAAAATCTTTCAGTTTTCTCATTTTGCGGATTGGTAAAAACCTTTTCCGTAAGACCAAACTCAATAAGTTCTCCCAGATACATAAACGCCGTATAATCCGATATTCTTCCCGCCTGTCCGAGATTGTGCGTTACTATAATTATCGTTACTTTTTCTTTAAGTTCGACCAATAACTCTTCTATTTTTGAAGTAGATATAGGATCGAGAGCGGAAGTCGGCTCGTCCATAAGTATAGCTTCCGGTTTCATCGCCAGAGCGCGGGCGATACAGAGCCGTTGCTGTTGCCCTCCGGACAAAAACGTCCCTCTTTTATGAAGATCGTTTTTTACCTCTTCCCAGAGATTAACCTGTTTTAACGAATATTCGACCAATTCGTCCGAATCTCCCCTTTTCATCTTAATTCCGTTAAGTTTATAACCGGCGATAACGTTATCGTATATACTCATCGTCGGAAAAGGGTTCGGCCGCTGGAATACCATACCGATTTTTTTCCTTACTTCGATCGGATACATTTCCAGTATATCCTCTCCATGCAAATCGATCGAACCGGTAATCTTAACGGTCGGATCTATTTCATGTATCCGGTTAATGCATCGCAGTAAAGTCGTTTTACCGCACCCGGAAGGTCCCATTATAGCCGTTATTTTATTTTTGTCAAAATCTACAGAGACTTCTTTAACGGCTATTTTGTCGCCGTAGTAGACGTTCAGATTTCTTGCGCTTATTATTACGTTTTCCATTTTTTAACCGCCAGTTTAGTTATAATGTTTAATATCAATATAGTCGAGACCAAAACAAACGACGCCCCCCAAGCTACCGTATGCGAATCGGGATACGGCGACGTCGCGTAGTTGAAAATAAGATGGGGAAGAGATGCTATCGGCTTTGTCATATCGACGTTGAAGAAATTGTTACCGTACGCGGTAAAAAGAAGCGGAGCCGTTTCGCCGGCTATACGCGCGATCCCCAGAAGTATCCCCGAAATAATTCCGCTAAAAGCGGTCGGCAATACTATTCTTATTATCGTTTTGTAATATGGGACTCCCAAAGCGATCGACGCCTCTTTTAATATACGAGGAGTCATCTTTACCGTTTCTTCCGTCGATTTGACTATTACGGGAAGCATCATTAACGCGAGGGCGACGCTTCCGGAAATCCCGGAGAATTTCCCCGTAGTCTGAACGATCCATATATATGAGACAAGCCCGAAGATTATAGAAGGAATCCCTTGTAAAATCTCGATACATTGTTGAATAATAAAAGTCGTAACTCCTTTTTGATTTTCGGCAAGATACGTTCCGGTCAGAACGCCGATTGGAACTGATATAAACGTCGCAAGCGCGACTAAAAGCGCCGTCCCTACCGCGTTGGATAAAATCCCGCCGGAGATAGATCCGTAAGCCGGCGTTCTTATAGAAGTTAAGAATTCCCAATTTATCGCCGATATACCTTTTTGGATTATCATAAATATTATCAGAACAAGAGGAATAATAAGAATTAGAGCGAAAAAGAATATAAAAACCTCGAATATTCTGTTATTTACTTTTCTGAAAACTATTGAACTCATATTTTGCCTAAAACTCCATATTATATACTATTTAACGCTAAATTTCTTAATTATATATTTTCCTGTAAAATTTATTACCGCGCTTATTATCATAAGTATAAAGCCCAATTCTATCAAAGAGGACATCATCAATCCGTCGGCTTCGTTAAAATTATTCGCTATGACGCTCGCGATAGTGTTAGCCGGGCTTAAAAGCCCCGACGGCAGTTCGTTTCTATTCCCTATAACCATCGTTACCGCCATAGTCTCTCCGAGCGCCCTTCCTAACGACAGTATGATTCCGGCAAATATTCCCGAAAAGGCGTATGGGAGAACAATTGTCGCAATTACTTCAAATTTCGTCGCTCCCAAAGCGTACGCCGCCTCCTGTAAATCTTTCGGGACAAGCTCGATAACTTCTCTGCTTATCGAAGCGCAATATGGGACTATCATAATCGCCAAAACGATCGACGAAGTTAATACTCCGTATCCGACTATCTCGACGCCAAA
>JAGOCL010000267.1 GCA_017998755.1 Spirochaetota bacterium
ATTGTTTGTATTAGGGAGAGTGACTGTTTCCGTTCCGTGATTTGTTGTCGTTGGTTAAATCGTTGTCGTTGGGTGGATCGTTGTCGTTGGTTGAATTGTTGTCGTTGGTTGAATTGTTGTCGTTGGTAGAATCGTTGTCGTAGGTAGAATCGTTGTCGTCGGAGGAATCGTTGTCGTTGGTAGAATCGTTGTCGTTGGTAGAATTGTTGTCGTTGGTAGAATTGTTGTCGTTGGTAGAATTGTTGTCGTCGGTAGAATTGTTGTCGTCGGTAGAATTGTTGTCGTCGGTAGAATCGTTGTCGTAGGTAGAATCGTTGTCGTAGGTTGAATCGTTGTTGTTGGTTGAATCATGGTCGTCGGTTGAATCGTGGTCGTTGGTTGAATTGTGGTCGTTGGTTGAATTGTGGTCGTTGGTTGAATTGTGGTCGTTGGTTGAATTGTGGTCGTCGGTTGAATCGTGGTCGTCGGTTGAATCGTGGTCGTCGGTTGAATCGTGGTCGTCGTAGTACTAGCCGCGTTACCTGTCCCGCTTGTCCCGAGAGTTGTCGAAGGAAGAGTACTCGAGGGGAGCGTAGTCGAAACATTGGTCGTAATCGTTTCGCCGAATACTGCATTTTCTATACCGGCCGATTGATACGAAGCCGGCCCGTTATTCCAGAAAGCGGAGTCTTCTGTACCGCCGTTTTTTATAGTATAATCGCGTAAAAGATAAGAATACCCCGAAGCGCCGACTTGCGAAGAGAATTCGTCGGGGGCCGGAGTTTTACTCCAATAATTACTATTTTGATCAGATAAAACGGCAAAATTTGAACTTAATCTATCTCCCGTTCCGATTAGCGTCGATTCTGTTGAAATAAAAATTTTCCCCATATAATTATTCAGATTTCTGATATTCTCTATATTGCTATCGGAGACGTCTTTATCGACTATAAGAAAAATTTCGCCGGGGTTGATAGCAACGCCGCGCGAGGTAGGTAATTTATTGTTAATTTGCGAGTCCGTAACGTAATACGCCAGATAAACCCTCGTAGCGTTTAGTTCGCCGTATTTTATACTGAAATTTATATTATTGATTATAGATTCGTCTGTTCCGAAGTTTTTAATCTCAATATAATCCATATTTGAAATAGAACTATCGCCCCATTCGTTAATTAACAGGTTTTGAAGACGGTAATCGACGGTTGTCGTAGTCGTTGTAATTGTCGTTTCAGATAAAACTATAGTCGTTTCGGTAGTAGACGACGGGGGCATAGTCGTAGACGCGCTAATTTTGGTTTCTATTTCGGAATTGTCAGAAACATTTTCCGAGAAATCTTTTATAACCATGTCGCAGGAAAATGATAAAACAAAGATTAGCGATATTATCGTAGTCTTTTTAATTTTAATAAACATAATTGGCTCCTATAAAAAAATCTTTTATATATACAACAGTTTTTTTTCAAAAAGAATTTACAAAATTTAAAAAAAATTTAAAAAATAAATAATGCTCTATGAATTTTTTAAAAAATATATTATAATTACTTCGATTTATTTTTTTGGAGCCGTTTATGAGAAGAGTTTTTATATTCATTTTATTCATATCGTTATTTGGTTGTTCAAAAAATAAGAACGACGTTGTAATTAACGAGGGCGACGTCGAAGTGGACGTCGTTCTTCCTCAAAAGGCGTATTTTAATTCCGTCAGAAAACAGATGGCCGACACTGATTGGGGAAACTACATTTACTCCGAAGGGATTTCAAAATTTAACGACGAGACCGGAGGTTATCAAATCGGGATTTTGCTTACCAATTGCGCGTTTGCATCGGCCGTTAAAAACGAAGATATGGTTAAAAAAATTACCGATCAGATCGTAGAATTTTCGGGAAAACTAAAGATAACCGATGAAAAGATAGTTTACGAAGTGATAGATATGGCGAATTCGTTCGACGCGCTTATTACCGACGAGAATTATAAAGAAATATCTAATAGGATTCAGCAGATAGAATACAAATTGAAAAAATACTATTTCGAAAGCGACGATAAAGAGATTGTCGAGCAGATAAAATTCGGAACATGGATCGAGGCGTATTATATTGTATCAAAAGCTATCAGAGACGAATATTCTTCTGGACTCACTAATTTGTTTAATAGAAATCAAGAAATTAATTATTTTATCGAGACTTATTCAAAATATCCCGAAGATTATTCCGGCGAGATAAATTCTTTAAATGCGATTAGGAATTTCTCAAACTCAAAAGACGGAATAACAAAAGAAAAAATCGAGGGGATAATATTAGAAATAGAAAAATTAAGAAAATCATATTTATCATAAAAAACCGGGAGTAAATAATGAACGGAAGAATAATTGCTTTTTTTATAGTCGTAATGTCTTTTATAAATATAAGTATTTTTGGTCAAGATCCGTTTGCCGGCAAAGACCAAGCTATCGAAAATCTTGAAATGAAATTACTCGAATTTAAAGCGTCAAACAGCGGTCTTTGCGTTTCTGAAGAGACGGCAAATACTTATAACATTATGGAAGGCAAGTCGCTCAAGATAAAGATAACTCTTTTTCTTATGAGCGCTTACGGTATCATAGTAGCGACGGATAACAACACCGAATCTTTAAAGATAGAAATAATTAACGATAATCAAGAAATAATTGCTGAGAAAGTTTTGAAATTCGGAGATAAAGATATCGTTGAATTCAGCGCCGAGTATACCGGCGAATACCTTATTAAAATAACGCCGCTTAAAGTTCTCGGATCGGACTCTATAAAAATGTCGTGGATTTCGTGGGCCGTATTGTACGACGATTATTGAAGTAAGCTCTAAACGACTATATATTTAAGAAAATACTATAAATTCTATAAAATTCTATGAAAAAATAAAATATTTATAAAAAATAGCGCAAAACTGTTGATATTATTAACCATTTTTACTAAAATAAACACAGAAACGAATACTAAGGAGGATCTAATGAAAAGAAATATTCATGCGCCTATATTATTAATAATTTTGTCGGCTTTTCTTCTTATTTCTTGCGAAACGACAGAGAAATCGGGAGAGACGAAAAAGGGGAGAATTCCCGGAATTGAGACGATGAGAAAATACGGGACAAGATTGACCCCCGAAACTTTGTTAGACGAGATAGCTTTTGCAATGTCGGGTATAACAGGCGGCGATATAGCCCTAACTATTTTTAACGAAGTACTGAATTCCAGAAATAACGATCCGGTATTTGTCGTAGAGAATATCGAGTTTGATAAAAACGGTATGGCTACGCTTATCGACGGCCGCGTTGAGACGCCGCGTACCATTAGAGGCTATATTGCGAAAGGCGGCGGCGGTATTCCGGTTTACGAACCTGTCGAACCAAACGAATTTGGACTGATCTTTGGCCGAAAGGGCAATATCGCTATACGAGACGGAGTTACCGTATTGAAAAATTCGTTGGAAGAGGAGGAACTGTATTCTCTAAAAATGGGGTCTGAAACGTACGATAAAATAATGACCGCTTCTTTGCTTTTTCAAGCATACGAAGTCGCTCAAAAGCAGTATTTGGAGAATATGATTATTGAACTTGAGGGGATGCTTCTTAATACTTCTTCCAAAGGAGCCATACTCGAGGGAATAAAAAAATTCAAAGAAGAAAATAAAAAATTGAACGACAAGGAAATTATGGTTAATTTTCTGCTCGCCAATAAATCTTATCTCGACGAGATCAAGAATTCAAATAAAGACGCGTTAAAAAGAATACGATCCAGCGGCGAGTTTGTCAACGCGATAGGGGCGGGGTGCGGTTTGCAAGTTACGGCTATCGTAGAAATGTTTGCAATAATGACGTTAGAAACCGCCGCGATAACTCTCTCTTTGGATCCGTTTGAAATCGCTAATAAAATCGCCGAATATGTGGCGAGAAATGTGCCTTCTAATCCGAGATTTTCCAGTATGACTAAAATGGATCTTGATAATATTTCTGCATACGGTAAATATTACCAGAAAAGATACGAAACATATTTACAAAAGAATAGAAAATTACTTGAAAAAGTAGTAGAATTACAAAAATATATTAGAATTTAAAAGGGGATTATTATGAAAAATAAGTCGCAAATATTATTTTTTATTTTTATCGTTTTATTATTTTCATGTCAAACGACGGAAAAAAAGGGAAAAGACGAAAAAGGGGCGCTTCCAAAAGTTGTAGAGGAGTTAGTCGTTCCGTCGGGGTTTGATTCAGACTTTGTTCTAGGTATAAAAAACAAGAAAAAAATGAAGTTTGTAAAACCTGTTCTGAGAGTAATGAGGTTTGATATACCCGATACTTTCCTTAAAGCTATAAACGATTACGAATTTAAAATGGACGAGAAAGTTAAAGCGGAATTGGCGAATACCGGTAGATTTACGTTGCTCGGTAGCGACAGCGATATAAAAGCCGTTCTTGAAGAACAAATGAAGCTCGGTTACGACGAATTTTCCGAGGGGGACGCGACCA
>JAGOCL010000268.1 GCA_017998755.1 Spirochaetota bacterium
GTTAAGGCAATTTGCTTGGATATATGCAACATATCTATAATTTTCTTGTTTTTTCCTATAAATATCTCAACGTTATCCTTCTCGGATAATTTCTCTCTCAGCTCTTTATTCTCTTTTAGAAGTTTGTTTTTTTCTCGTAAAGAAATAACGTAATTGTAAACTTTATTTGAAATCATCGATGCGATAATTATAATAATTTCGTAAACGTTAGCGCAATCGTTGTCCGATATAAACTCTTTTTCAGCGCTAAAAACGCCTACAACCTTGTTTTCATAGCGTATGGGAGCCGAAAAAAATGAGTTTTTCTCGCCTCTACCCCGTTTTATCTTCATTTTATTTAAGAATTCTTTGCTTTCCGCGATGTTTTTGATAGAAACGCTCTGACCGCTTTGAAAAACCTTCCCCGTTATCCCTTCTCCGATTTGATATACTCCTCGCTCTATCGCGTCTTTACTCAACTTGTACGATGCGGTAATCTTTAGTTTATCGTCGTTATCAAGTAAAACTAACGATCCTCTCTTAATATCTATCGTTTTGGAGATAGTATTCATCACTTCTTCAAACATTTTTTCAATATCCATCTGATTTTGAAGAATATCTGTTATTTTCAGGAGAATATCTTGTTTCTTTATCTTATCGTTGAGTTCTTCTATAAGAAATAAACGTTGTATTTTTTGAGCGCTAAAATCTGTTATAGCCCTCAAAGTCTCTATATGACCGCCGTTAAATACTCCCGTTTTGTCTGTATGCAAATTAATTACGCCGATAACTTTTTCGTCTATTTTCAACGGAAGAACTAATTCGCTAATCAGATCTTCTCTCAATCCCGTTAAACTCACCTCTTTAGTAATATCGTTTATTATTATCGGGGAGCCGTTTCGTAATACTAAGTCGTTAATATCGCGTTTTATCGATATTTTACCTAAAATTTCCGGATTTTGGTCAAACCCTCTTGTAACTATAATATTTGATAGCGCCGTACCCGTATCGACGATTACTACGCTCCCGGCGATCGCTTCAGTTATAATCATACACTTATCAAGAAGATAATTTATCAACGCTCCCGAAGAAGAAATAACGTTAATTTCGCCAATAAATTCTTCCAGAAATTGTAATTTTGCCTTTTCGCTCATGCTTGACCTTTAAAAAATGCATAATATTTGTTCAATTTTGTTCTACGCGCATAATAATAATGCATATTTTTATTTAAGTAAAGAATTTTTAAATAAAAAATATTTAAAGTCTTTGATTAAATTTAAAAAAAAATCAATTTTCGGATTTTTTGCAAATCGCGCCGGATTTTACCAAATATTTTACCTTGCTAAAAAGTTTGCCGAAAAAATTGATTTTCTTTTTAGCAAAGCGCCGTTACGCTCAGCGCAAAATTCTTTTTTTGCGCTTTTTATATTTTGCCAGCTTTCGGCTCGATAAAGCGCTCTGGCGCGGTAAATGCTCTTATGCTACAAACGCGTTTATTGGACTTTGAAAAAAATAGTCGTCGCGGGCATTGTTAATGCGCTCGTTTATATACGGGGACGACAAAGTTTATAATTTACTAAGGAGATTTGTATGAGTAAAAAAGTTGTTATGTTACTTTTAATTTTGTTAACGTCTTTTTACACGGTAACGACGTTAAGCGCCGACGATACTAACATAGATATTAAGACTCTATCCGTCGCGCTAGATACGTTCTGGGTATTGTTTGCGGCTTTTTTAGTGTTTTTTATGAATTTAGGTTTCGCTATGGTGGAGACGGGATTATGCCGAACTAAGAACGCGGTAAATATTCTTACTAAAAACTTCATCGTATTCGCCGTATCGTCAATATCTTTCTGGATTATCGGATGGGGATTGATGTTCGGCGACGGAAACGGCTTTTTAGGATTGACCAGTTTGTTTTTCGCAAACGGCGGCAAGGACGAAGGATTTTCGGCGCTTAGTTGGACGCAAGTTCCTTTCTGGGCTAAATTTTTCTTCCAATTGGTTTTCGCCGGAACCGCCGCGACAATTGTGTCCGGAGCGGTCGCAGAAAGGATAAAGTTTCTATCCTTTATCATCTTTTCTTTCTTTCTGGTAGCAATTCTATATCCTATTACCGGACACTGGATATGGGGCGGCGGATGGGCTCAAACTATCGGAATGTGGGACTTTGCCGGCTCGACGGTCGTTCACAGCGTCGGGGGCTGGGCGGCTCTCGCTGGAGTTCTGGTTCTCGGACCGCGCCTTGGTAAGTTTAGAAAAGACGGAAGTATCAAACCTATTATGGGACATAATATGTCTATGGTAACGCTCGGAGGATTGGTTTTATGGTTTGGCTGGTTTGGATTTAACCCCGGATCTACTATGGCGGTCGGCGACGGCAAAGCTATCGCCCACATAGCCGTTACGACTAATACCTCGGCGGTATTTGCAATTTTAAGCGCAACCGTATTATCATGGATAATTTCGGGAAAGCCCGATCTCTCGATGATCATAAACGGAGCGCTAGCCGGATTGGTCGCGATAACGGCTCCTTGCGCTTTCGTCGGAATCGGTTCTGCGGCAATAATCGGAGCTATAGCGGGCGCGCTGGTAGTATTAGCGGTTCGTCTATTTGACTCATTAAAAATAGACGACCCCGTTGGAGCGCTATCGGTTCACCTTGTAAACGGAGTCTTCGGGACTTTAGCGGTTGGATTATTTGCGCAAGACGGGATAACGGGATCGTCGACCGGAAACGGACTGTTTTTCGGAGGCGGTTTCAGATTATTGGGAGTTCAGGCTCTTGGGGCGCTAGCCGTTGGAGCGTTTATATTTACCTGCTCTTTGATATTATGGTTGATATTAAAATATACGTTAGGAATCAGAGTTAAAAAAGAAGAAGAGATACAAGGACTCGATATTGGAGAACACGGAGTAGAAGCGTATTCTGGATTTCAGATTATAGATTAAAATCTGAATAGAATAGTAAAAAGTATTGTTAATACTTGATTTTAAATAATACGGAAAAGGGGAATCCAAACTCCCCGATTCTGTTATGGAGAAAAAAAATGAAATTAGTTATAGCATTAATACAACCGCATAAACTGGAAGACGTTAAAAAAGCTCTGTTTGACGCTGAGATACACAAAATGACCGTATCGACGGCGATGGGATGCGGACAACAAAAGGGATTTAAAGAGACTTACAGAGGAGTTATTACAGAAATAAATCTTATAAAGAAGACGCGGCTTGAAATAGCGGTAAACGACGACTTTGTTCAACCGACGATAGACGCCATTATCAAAGGCGCTCGAACCGGCAATATAGGCGACGGCAAGATCTTTGTTACCAACCTCGAACAATGTATAAGGATTAGGACCGGTGAAAAAGGAAACAACGCTATAGGATAAAATTCCGGTATATTTTACGACTAGGCCGTCTTTTTTGGCGGCCTTTTTTTTAAATTTTAAATATTTTTATTAATTAAATTCTTGATTATTTCCAAAAAAAAAATTATATTAAATCGCTTTCTTGATTATATTGGAATTATTTTTGAAAAGAATAAAATTTATCGGCAAATTGACGGGACTTCTCGTCGGTTTCGCGGTTACAAACAATATTTTCGCTTCTATTCTATCCGCCGCTATGGGGCACTTTTTATTCGACTACGAGGACGCTCCAGAAGCCGATTCTGAAGAATTATTTGTCGATAACGATATCCCTTCTAAAAACCTTCTGTTTCTCAAAACTATAATAGATATATGTTGCGGCTTGATAAATTTGAAAGGCAACCTGATTTTATCCGAGGTTTCGTTAATCAAAGATTTTCTCGTCAACGTAATGAAATTTGACAAAAAAGACCTACAACACGTCATAACAGTTTTTAACAACTACGATAAATCGACCGCCGTCGTAAATTTAGAGAGATCCGTCAGATTGATTAATCAATTTTGCCTTTACGAAGAAAAACTAAATATTTTACAACTTTTTTTCGCTCTATCCATAGCCGACGCGTCTATTACCAAAGACGAATACGACTATATTTTCAAAGTATCTCAGGAGATTGAGATTCATTCCGGCGATTTCAATAAATTAAAAGAACATTTTATTTCAGAAGAGATCGATTATCGCAAAATTCTTGGAGTTTCGATAGACGCCGGCCATCTTGAGATAAAAAAAGCGTACAGAAAACTGGTTTCCGAACGCCATCCGGATAAAAACAGTAATTACGACAAAGAAGAGTTTCAAAAAATCGTTAACGCATACCGCTACTTAATGAAAACAAAAAAAAAGATATCGGATTGAATTTAAAAATGTTTATTATCTCTTATTAATTGTTTGACTTTGAGATGATATTTTTTTAATATCTTTCTATCTTAACAAACTGGACAAGCGACCATTTATGGAAGAGATAAAGATAAGCAATATCATTGATAATATTTTAAAAAAATATGAAAACCCCAAGAAAAGCGACTTGAGTAAAGTCCTGTTAGACGCGCAAAACGAGTTCGG
>JAGOCL010000270.1 GCA_017998755.1 Spirochaetota bacterium
TAATAATAGATTATTAAATTTCACATTAGAATACTTATACAGAGTTAATAATACTGCGGATATTTCTATTGTAACGACTATTATGAATATATCGAAATATATATTAAATAAAATAAATAGCGATAATGAAAAAAATATTATAGAGCCTATCATAATAATCGAAAAAACTATCAATTTATTTATATTAAAATACCGCGAAAAAACAGAATAAATCATTATTATTATAATATATACTAAAAAATATATAAAATAGCTTGGATTATATATAAATTTTTCATTCAGTATAGAATTGATTAAAACGGAATGTACTCCGGATAACTGAAAGAAATTATCGTAAGGGGTGGAATAGTATTTAGAATTGAAAGCGTCGTTTTCCGACAATATAACGATATTTCCTTTTAACTCCGAGCTGAGTTTTTCGATATACTTGTCGTCGAGAAAATTATACGCCGAATACCTGATAAACGAATTTTTTGATTCGGACGGATAGTTAAGGAACATATTCCCTTTGTTGTCGATAGGAATTTTTATATTCTTAAAGACGCCTTCGGAAACCCTCGCTTCTTTTAAAATAATATTCTTACCGTAATTAATTTCTATATTTTCCGAGGACACGTCAAAGTAATCGGCGGCAATCTTAAACGACGACATAGGCGCGTATAATCCCTTATATTTTATATACAGAGGAACTTTTCTTATTACGCCGTCCTTGTCCGGAATTATGTAGTTATGCCCAATATTTTTTATATTCGTTTGCAGTTTAGTATAATTTAATATGATTTGATCAAAATTATAAGGGTACCCGTTATAATTTATTTTAGGAATTTGTAAATATTTTCTCAAGTCAAACTCAACATATGTGTCAAAATTCGGAATAATTTTATTATCTAAAATTTCAGGTATGAAAATTACCGGAAAATATAAATTATCGAAGTCCTTTATTGAATCAGCTAAAGTCAGATCGTCGTCGCTTTTTTTTAAATCCGTAAAAATTGTATCCACAAACGTATAAGCCGGTTTTATTTTCTTTAGATTATCTAATATTTTAGCATAAACAAGTCGTTCAGAATATATTCCAGATTTTTTGTATATGGTTTCGTCTATATCAACATGAACGATTTTATAATCAATATATTGTTTCCCTTTTATATACAATCGTAGTTTTAAATAATTATCGTATATTTTTGAGTTTATTGTTCTATTTTTATCTACAGCTAGAAAAAATAAGAATGTAAAAATAAAAAGAGCGAAAACTATAAAAAAATGTTTTAGTAAGGATTTAATATTTAAATTTGAGAGTTTTTGTATAAATATCATAAATGTCAACGTAAAACCTTAAATCCGCTCCGCTTTTAGAAGAGCCGGTAATTGATATAATTTTTTCTTTATCTTTAATAAACTCGCTGTTTAATTTTACTATTCTATCTATTTCATTAAACATATGTTTTTCATCCTTCTTTAGATTTTCTAATTTTTTTTCATGCAAAACCTTTTCTATATACTCATCTAATTTAGCTAATCTTGTTTTTGAAGCAAAAAAATATAGTTTAGAATCTTCGTTTATATCTGAAACCTCATACCACTTGTTTTCATAAGGCAATGTAACTTTATTGAATTGATAGCAATCGCCCAGAAACTCTTTTTCATAAAACGCTATATGGTAATCGTCTTTTGAAAATTTAAAAATTACATAAACATAACATTCCGATATTTTTTCGAAATATATCTGCATTTTTCTTTCATCAATAAAATTTATAGAGTCGAGATTGTTATTAAATATTTTTTGATTATTTTCTTTTAAATATATCGCCCAATTAATTTTTACCGATTCGGCGTTATCTAACGCAAACGCCGAATATCGCAGAAAAAAAAATACAATTGTTGCGCATAAAAATTTGATATTCATATTAAGTCCATTCTGAATACAGTACGATAAAATAATTATATTAAGACACATATGTGTCAAATATAATTATTTACGCAAAATAAAAAATTATTCCGGTAGATTCTTAGCGTCGGGCTTATACATAACGTCGCGGTTGCCTATTTCTATCCCGTAAACTTCTTTATAAAACGCAACAAACCCTTGCCATCCGCCGGCAACCGCCCCCCAAAGCCCGCCGGCAAATACAGCGCCGCTTGATAGAAAGAGGTTTGATAATATCTTAGGCGTCATTCTTTTCATACCGTAATTATCCGGCGTTTGAGCTATGCCGCAAATTGGATATTTCGAGCCGTATTGAATATAAGACGCCGGCGTATAAGCAAGAACATTCATAATCGGCGGATTTTTCTTAAATATAGGTTCGACTTCTTTGATAATCTCAAGATATTTCTCAGCCATTTTATTTTTTTCTTCAGTATATCGCTTGTAATCGGTTTTTCGAAGATCGATCCACCAGTTAATCTTCTCCTGGCTCTGTTCGGTCATGACGCACTCTAAAATGTAATATTTGTCGTTATAGACTTTTGGAGGCACCCATAAAGCCAGCTTCCAATTGGTCGCGTCTCTCCCCTCGGGAAGTTTATAAATGTGATACGCAAACTCGGTAAGTACCGGATTCTCGTCGACAGTTTTTTTATCGATAAGGTAGTAACAATAATAGTCGGAATTAGGATTTTGGAGTTTGTCAATCTTTTTAATCAAACTTTTTACTTTTGGTATCTCCGAACCGCCGACAATAAGCGGTTTAATTACGTCCTGAGCGACTGATAAAATAACGTTGTCGGATTTAACTACTTCTCCCCCTACTAAGACTCCCACCGCCTTTTTTCCATCAAATTCTACGCTATCGACTCTGGTATTCAATATCAGTTTTCCGCCAAGCTCTTCAAAGCGTTTAGCAAAATTATCGGCAAGCGTCTGAAATGTGTCGCTACCGGCAGGTTGAACAGAATGCTCTTGAAGGAAACTCTGTATCATACACATTTCCCCCATAGCAGATACTTTATCAACGTCCACCCCCATAAACGCTTCGGGAACGCAAAGTATCTCCTGAATAGTTTTTGTCTTTATACCAAGTTTTTTTATGGTTTTAAGATACGGTTTGTCCAATAATAAACTAAAAACCGTACCCGGTATAGTAAACATCATCTTCATCGCTTGTAGAAAAGTCGGAGGAAGATGCGCTTTATGCATCAAATCGTTATAAAAAGAATTTATTTTATCGAAAAACTTTTTTAATTTCTTCGCCTCTTTTTCGTTTTGCGCAAGTTTCAAAATATCAAGATAACCTTTCTTAGTAAAAGGAAACGGTTTATCATTTTCAGGATGATACAAAAAGAAATTCTCTATGGCTCTCCAATTAATATTTTGAACCCCCATATACTTCATTAATTTATCAAACGGAGCCCCTTCCGAGAAATCGCCGGTAATTAGCGGAATATTTACGGTATATATAATTTTTTCATTATTATAGGTTACGGCCTTTTGATAAGCGTTGCAAAATCCGCCCGGATGTTTATTTGCGTCGTAAATCACAACCTCGTCGTCCGGTCTTGCTTTTTTCAACATAATGCCCGTCGTTAATCCGCCCAATCCGGCGCCAACTATTATAGTCTTATCCATCTTATAACTCCGCATATTTTCAATTTTTCTTCGGTTATTATACAAAAATAATATATTAAAGTAAATTTATTTCTTTACAAAAAATAATCTTTGAAGATAAATTTAAAATATTAGCAGAGTTGTTTTTCTTAGAAGTCCCTTTCAAGACGGCTTTTGGCTATATAGCGGCAAATTTTCTATTATGTGAGAAAATAGTAGTATTTTTTTTATCGACGTTCGCATCATTTGTGTCAATAATCCTTTTATATCACTTTTTATCTTTTTTAAGTCCAATTTTTTACCGATCATATTTAAAAATTCGTCCATTCCGTATTTGATTATACCGTTATAAAAGAACTTAATAATATCTCTTAAAATAACCGACATTCCGTATTCATTGTATTTGTTATGCCATTTTTTTAACATTTTATACTTTTCCTCATTTAACCTCACGTATTTATCAATTCTAACAGGGTCTTCAATATCTATAAAATCGTATTCAGATCGATGATCGCCTATTATCCCCTTGAGATTATGAATATTCTTAGCAATAATTTCTAGTATATAATCAAATAGATCGCAATTTTTCTTGATAACTAGTTTTTCCTTTAAATTAATAATAAGAGCATTAATTTTTCCTGAAACTACAAAATGAAAAAGATATTTTGATTTATCCATAATTTTCTCCTATAATATTTATACTTATAAATAACAAATTATTTTTGGATAAATTTACAAAATAAAGAAAAAATCATAATAATTTATAAGAATTATTCATACGCGTTAAAATTTCATTTTGAGAATATATATGTTACGGCGTATTTGAAACATATGTGTCAAATAATATTTTAAAGACGACAAGAACACCGCCCCGGGCTTTGCTATACTCAATTCGCAAAATCAGCAATATTATTAATATC
>JAGOCL010000269.1 GCA_017998755.1 Spirochaetota bacterium
ACCGTTTCGCCTTTCATTAATCTTACGGTCAGCTCGTCTGAAAATTCTTTAATCGTGATAATTTTTTTAGACATACATCCTCCTAACAATAAAAATAACTGTTATTGCTTAAATAGCTTTCAATTACTAATTAAAGCCGTTTAAGATAATTTCTTTATTTATTTTATATATAATTATATAAAAAGTCTACTTTTTTGAAGATATTTTTAAAATAATACAAAATAGTAAATTTTGTTTATATTTTGACATTAAATATTTTTTTTGTTATATTATTATGAAATATAAAAAACGTAGCGTAAACGCGAACGTTTTTCAAATAAATAAAATTTATCTTATACCAAAAAATATAAATAAGGCGCTATATTATGATGAAAATATTAACAAAAATATTCGGCTCGCAAAACGAGAGATATTTAAAAAAAATTCAACCGTTAGTATATAAAATTAACGACTTCGAATCTTCTATAAAGAAATTATCAGACAAAAAATTAGCCGAAAAAACTATCGAATTCCGAAACAGGATAAAAAACGGCGAAACGCTAGACGATATTCTCCCCGAAGCTTTTGCTTGCGTCAGAGAAGCGTCTTGGAGAACATTAGGGCAGAGGCATTACGACGTTCAGATGATCGGAGCGATATCGTTACACGATGGTAATATTGCAGAAATGAAAACGGGAGAGGGTAAAACGCTGGCCGCGACTCCTGCAGTTTATCTTAATGCGATAATGGGTAAAGGCGTTCATCTTGTTACAGTAAACGACTATTTGGCAAAAAGAGACTCCGAATGGATGGGGCCGATTTTCAACATACTGGGTTTATCCGTCGGAAAAATATTGACCGACATGGATAACGATGAAAGAAGGGAGAATTACGGAAAAGACATAACTTACGGAACTAATAATGAATTTGGTTTTGATTATCTAAGAGACAACATGGCTTTTGATATGAAATACAAAGTCCAAAAAGGTTTTAATTTTTGTATCGTAGACGAAGTCGATTCGGTTTTAATCGACGAAGCTAGAACCCCTCTTATCATATCGGGAGCGGCTGAAAACGATACCAAACACATAATGAACGTAAAAAAACTAGTTCCATTTTTTAAAGAATGCGAAAAAAATCCCGACGGAAGATATCCCGACGAAGCGGATCCTTTCAATCCTCAAAAGCCCGTAGGGGATTATAAAGTTGACGAAAAATCTAAAAACATAACTTTTTCAGACGACGGTATGAACAAACTGGAAAAGTTGTTAAACGACCGCAACATTATCAGAGGATCGCTTTATTCTCAAGAAAATTTTGAATACGTACATTATACTTTGCAGGCGTTAAAAGCCGAATATATGTTTCATAACGACGTTGATTATATTGTTAGAGATAACGAAGTTCAAATCATTGACGAACATACCGGCCGCGTTTTATCAGGTAGAAGATATTCGGACGGACTTCATCAGGCCATAGAAGCCAAAGAAAATATTACAGTTCAAAGAAGATCCAAAACTTTCGCATCCATAACATTCCAGAACTACTTTAGAATGTATAAAAAACTAGCCGGTATGACCGGTACTGCCGACACAGAGGCGGCGGAATTCAAAAGTATTTACAATTTGGACGTAGTAGTAATTCCGACAAATGTAGACGTTGTAAGAGAAGATTGCGCCGATAGGGTTTATTACGGGTTTAAAGATAAAGCCGCGGCGATTGTAGAAGAGATAAAAGAAGTTCACAAAAAAGGTCAACCGCTTTTAATAGGCACCGTCAGCGTTGAAAAATCGGAAGTATTTAGTAATATGTTGAGAAAGCTAAATATCAAACATAACGTTTTGAACGCTAAGAATCACGCAAGAGAATCGGAGATTATTGCCGAAGCGGGAAAAGTCGGCGCTGTAACTATTGCGACAAATATGGCCGGTAGAGGTACGGATATAAAACTTGGCGGAGAACGCAAATACGACGAACTTTTTATAGAGCTTTTGCAGGAAGAAGATATTGACGAATCCACAAAAGAGAAACTTTTGATATTTAAAGAAATAGTCGATAAATTGAAGTTGGAACAAGCCGAAAGTATGATCGGCCAATTTTCCGGTACCGCCAAAAAAATGGCCGACTCTATCATCAAAATAGCTTACGATTGGATAGAAGAAAATAAAAGAGTTAAGGAATTAGGCGGGCTTTACGTTCTTGGAACGGAGAGGCACGAATCGCGAAGAATCGACAATCAATTGAGAGGACGATCCGGCAGGCAAGGCGATCCGGGTAAAAGTAGATTTTTTATATCGCTTGAAGACGACTTGATGAGGTTATTTGGCGGCGAAAAAATTCAGAAGATGTTAGCCGGTTTTGGAATGAATGCGGGAGACCCGATAGAGCACCCGTGGATATCAAACGCTATTGAAAAAGCCCAGAAAAAAGTCGAATCGAGAAATTTTGAAATAAGGAAACACTTGCTCGAATACGACGACGTTATGAATAATCAGAGAAATTTTATTTATGAAAGAAGAGACGAGATACTTGTCGATAAAAATATATTAAAGAGAGTATTTGAATCGACGAAAGATATTCTTTTAGATATTACCGACGAATATTTTGATAATCTCAAAAAATCCGGAAACGACGCTAACGTTACTTTGATAAAAAATATTCGAGAAACTTTTTTTATAGATCCGACTTTGATAATTAAAAACAATCAAGACGATCCGAAGAAAATTTACGACTCGATAGAAAAAACGTTAGAAGACGAAATCAATCAAAAAGATAAAATATTCGGTCATGAAGAACTTAACGAAAGATTAATGGGATTGTATTTATATCTCATCGATAAATATTGGCAGAATCATCTTGAAAATATGGAACAGTTGAGAGACGCGGTATACTTAAGAACATATTCTCAAAAAAATCCATTAATCGAGTATAAAATAGAAGGTTCGACGATATTTGAAGAGTTAATTTATAAAATAAAACAAAGCGTGGTTAATCAAATATTTAAAATAAAAATAGAAACGGTAGCGCTTCCGACTACAAACAGAAGTTATACGACAAACCACGAGAATTTTACGGGATTTAACTCGCTGAGAAGCGGCGCGCAACCAAAACAAGAATCCGTCGATATGAAAATAAATTCGACAATTGTTAATGCGAATAAAGTCGGCAGAAACGAACCTTGTCCTTGCGGTAGCGGAAAAAAATATAAGCAATGTTGCGGAAAATGATATTATAAATGGGAGTAATAAGTGAAAATATGGTTAAAAATGCTATTTTCTATAGCAATAGGCTTGATAATTGGAGCTTTAGTTCCAAAAGATATAGAATGGTTTAATAATATATTAAAAATTATCTCAAGCGTTTCCGTTAATCTTTTACTTTATTTTACGGCGTTGTACGTCCCATTAAAAATTTTTATTGGTCTAAATTCTTTAAAAGAAAAAAGCAAAAAATTTATTTTGATATTTTTTCTTTCTATAATAATTTCGGCGCTTTTTTCGGCTATAATATCCATCGGTATTATGAATATAGAAATATTTCAACAAGGAAAAGAATTTAGAGTATTCCAGATATCCGGTAAACCGGTCGAACTTCTTTCTTTCGGAGAGATTATTAATAAAATAATTAATCCGAATTTGATAAACAATTTCACCGGACAAATAAAATTTTTATTGCCATTAATTTTTATCGGTTTAATTTTTGCTCTTGCTTCGCGTTCGTCTTCCAAAAAAATGCAGTATTTTGTTGAAATGACGCAAGCTTTTGAAGAGTTTGTAGATAAAATTATCAAGCAAATACTTGAGATATTTCCGTTTTTAGCGTTATTTTACGTAGTTTATTTGACGGGAACGGGTTTTCTGAATACTGATTATAAAGAATTTATAAAAAAAGAAGGGATTAGTTATTTGATCATATTAAAACCTTTGATAGCCATAATTTTTTCTTCGGCTATAGTTTTATTTTTTAGTTTTATATTTTTACGTATTATTTTAAAGAAAAACGTAGCTTTATATTTTTTAGGTATTTTGGGCGCTGGTCTAATAGGCTTTGTTACAGGCAACTCCGCTTCGGCTCTTATTCCTTTGAGCGCGCATTTGAAAAGGAATATCGGAGTAAATCAATCTGTGTCAAAAATATTATCGCCTTTAGGTATCGTTTTTAACAAAACGGGAACTATTATTGTATCTTCAGTAGTTTTAATGACAATACTATATACTTTTCATTTAAATAAAATAAGTTTTCAACTACAAATAATTTTATTTTTGATGCTTTTTTTGTTTACTTTCAGACTCGACGGATCAAACGATTTCGGATTTATCGCGCTTGTAGCTATGGTTCTCAGTTTTAAACCGCTCAAACTTGAAGAAAACAGCTACCTTTTATTTTGGATTTTTCTACCGTTATTAAATAGAATAGCTATATTTGTCGACGTCGTTACGACGGGCATATTGGTTATCATATCGGCTAAATTTTCTGATAATCTTGAAA
>JAGOCL010000271.1 GCA_017998755.1 Spirochaetota bacterium
ATTGAGAAACAAGTCCTTCATACGCGCTCAAGAAACGGCGTAGAGCAAAATTCCGCATAAAAAGGCTTCTTTTAAAATACTGCCCACTAATGCCGCTCTAAACCCCATTTTTAGCGTTTCAGCGGGCTTACGCCTTACGGTCGCGCCGGTTGCCGGCTTTTACAATCTCCCAAAGAAAGCGAAACCATAAGTCTTTTACCCGTATTACCGTTCGAAATATAAAGCGGCGATAAAATAACTTTTATTTATTTATATTTCTTGTCGAACTCTTCGCTGAAATCGTCCGCGGCCTTGTTTAAAATATTCTTTTCTTTCGCCGCGCTTTTGCCTATATCTTTTTCAATCAAGTCATAGTCCGCTTTGATATTTTGCGCCAACCTCTCTATATCAATATCTATATCAATATTATTCTTCTTAAAATACGGATAAGCAATAAAATATAAATACGTTTCCAAAATATCAGAAACTGTTCTTCTTTGTTGTTTAACCATTTCTTCTAAAGCCCTGTTAAGTTGATCGGGAATGGTTATCGAGAGCTTAGTAGTTTTCATATCGGCCGCCGTTTAGTCATAATAATATATTTCTAGATAAAATTTTAATCAAATCGTTTAAATAAGTCAATAAATATTTATCAAACTACGGCGACTTATAAATTGCGCGCTTTTTCAAAGAATTTTAATCGTATTTATCTTAATCGCCGTATTAATATGAAAGCGCATTGGTTCTCACACTGAGAACCAATGCGCTTTATCTGATTTTCCCTGATTTCACATCAGGCAAATTTTACGGCCTACCTCAAGGCGCGCTATCAATCTCATTGCGCGTATCGATAATTCAAAGCAGTCTTTATAGCGATTAATACGAGCTGTATTCGTTGCTATTTCATGTAATTTGCCGTTAAAAAGCTAATGAATTCGTCTAAAATAGTTAACTCTTTCTCTGAAGGTTTCCGGGGTAGCGATTTCTTAAACTTTTCAATACTCGATACAAGTTTATCTTCTTTATTCTCAGTTATCAATCCGTATTTCATCTTTAATCTTCTCGCTTCTTCGAGAACTTCGTATTTAGATTTCTCGTTCATATCCCGAATGAATTTATCTCGAATTTCCTCTTTAGGGATATTGGCGATATCAGATTTCAATAAAGGAATCGCCGGAAGAAGTTTGGAATATTCCAGATTACCTGCGCGCGCAACCAGTTGCGCGCCGAAACACTCAACGATTTCTATATAGTTATAGGCGGTTCTTCTCGATACGTTCATCTCATTCTCAATAAACGACTTAAAATCGGTGTATCCGTCTTTTCTATATAGAGCGCCGTCGCGTATCTTTAAAAGTCTTTGCGCCATCAATATCAGAGAATACTGCGTTATATCTGATAAGAACTTCGCCTCTTTTTTTAGCGAGTCGTAATCTTCCGGACAATTATCAAAATTAAATATATCGATATAATCTTTTCTCAAAACCTCTATTACGCGTTCCTTATCCCGTTTAGTCATCGCGCTATCTGATTTGACCGCGTTAATGGATTTCACAATGTTTTCTTTATTGGGATCGACTAATATTCTTTCTAGAGTTTCTAATGTAGCGTTTTCCATTGTTTTGTTCAACTCGGCTTTGAGTTCAAGAAGGTTTCCGCCGCGTTGAATCGGATCAAAACTTTTCTTACTCATTTTTCTCCCCTGTTGTTATACGCAACCCTATCAACCTCCGCAAAAACCTCCTTAAGTTTATCTACGGCTTTCTCGGAAGGATAAAGATCGAAAATATTTTTTTTCTTCGCCCCTCTTTCCACTATGCCGATAAATTCCGGCGCCATTTTCGAAATTACCTTGTCTTTCATTTGAGCGTTTACCGCGTCTATGTAATTTTCGTGGATTATTATTTTCTGCCCCTTTACTCTTGAATATATGATTCGATAATCAATAAAATCTTTATTATACGGAGCAATCTTAAGCATCGCTTTCATCATAGATATCAGCCCGTCGTAAGCAAACGGCTCGGGAATAAACGGAATCAAAACGTAATTCGACAAAAGAAGCGCCATAGTAGTAAAAGCGTTTAGAGCCGGCGGGCAATCTATTATAACTACGCTGTATTTTCTAAATAGATTGTAGAAATCTTCTTTGTACTCTATAAGATCGAAGTCTTTGATATACGCCTTCTCCATCATCTCTAATCTTGAAGGCAGAACGTCGATTTTATCGTTATAATTTAAAACTATTTTTGAGAGCGGTTTTCTTTCATTAAAAAAATCATACAATGTCGGCTTGTAATTAGCGCCGTCCATCAAATCCTCTTCGGAAAAGAAACTTCGCGTGAGGTTTGCTTGCGGATCAAAATCCGCAACAAGTATCTTATCCCCTTTCTTTTCATAGTAGTCGTTTAAAAGCAAAGATAACGACGTTTTAGAAACGCCTCCTTTGTAGTTATAAAACGAGAATATCGTCGGTATAAGCTTGAGTACTTGCAGTTTGTCCACGCAAATAAAACCTTTCTCATTTTTGTGTTTCTCTAGTTTCCCTTCCTCAATCCAGTCTCTCATCGTGCTGTCCGGAATATTAATTAATCCGCACGCCTCTTTTATCGATATTAAATTCATTTTTCCTCCCGAATATTTTATTTATATTGAAATTCTAAATTTCCAAAATAACTCTCAATATAAATATCACAACTTTTATTGTAATGCAATATGTTTATTGATGTTTTTAAGAATTCTTTCGCGGATTGACGTTAAATAAGGACTTTTCGTGAAGTTTTTCTTGAAAAAAAGAAAGATAAATGATATGTTTTTTTTATCATTTTTAACTGGGAGGTGAAAATGAGCGCTCCGCCGATATCTTATAAATAAAAAAGGCTACTTTACTGCAATAAAGTATGCCTTTTTTATAAGCGTTACGCTAAATATTTGATCTAATAACTTACAACAAATAACAGATCTCATATTATAGCATAATCAGAATTTTGTCAACCGTTTTCTTGAACTATTTTTATTTGTAAGCGAAATTTGTCTTTTTAAATAAAGGATTTTTCGCAGACATAGGGGAGTAATATCCTCAATCTAACGAATATATTTTTACCTGGGAGGGGAAAATTATGTCTGATTTGTTAAACGATATGAATTCGGGTATCGTTCCTTTTACGAGGATACCCAATTATTTTTTTGACGACTACTATTTTTTGCTATCGGAATCGGCGTTAAAAGTCTATATGGCTATAGCTCGAAAAACCATAGGCTGGCGTAAAAACAGAGACTGTATAAGCTATAGCCAACTTAAAAGTCTATCCCGCTTATCCGAAACTTCTATAAGCAAAGGAATCAAAGAACTTATAAAAAACGATCTCATTGAGATACTAAAAGAGGGTAGGGGTAAAGGAGAAAAGATATATTACGGCCTTTTAGATAAAAGCTCCGATAAAAAAGAAAGCGGTAACGCTCCAAAATTTAGCTCGGCGCGCTCCTCAAATACGCCAGATTTTGAAGTTAACTGCGAATTTAACGCTCCAAAATTTGGAGACACAAAAAGAAATATTAATATAAAAAAAGAAGAAGTAAAAAAAAGAAGCGAGCCGCTTTCTAACGTACCGGACAACAAACAGTATTCTGAAATATTTGATAACTTGTTAACTTACGGTCTATCAGATAAACAAGCGAAAGGAATATTAAACAATTATAGCGCCGGTTTTATTCTCGAAAAAATAGAACAGTTTAAATATTTATTAAAAAGCAAGCAAAAAAAAATAAAGGGGGAGGGCAGATATCTTTATAACTCTATAGTCAACGACTGGAAAGACAACGAATATGCCGAATATAAGGCAAAAATACGGTTTAAATCGAAAGTCGTAGATCAATCGGACGATTCCGTAGCGCATACAAAAAACGACGAAAAACTAAGGCAAGAGTACGACGCGTATCTAGAAAAATTATCGGCCGATTATCTGGATAATATTTTACCGAACGAACTAAAAGAAATAGATATGGTCTTGGAATCTGATATGGCGTCGGATTTTTATAAAATGTACGAAAAAGGGAGCAAAATATACAATAACTTGTTAAATATCAAAAGAATAGAGTATATCAAACGAAAACGCATAAAACCGAGCGATTTTGAAGAATACGTAGCCCAAAAAAAGGAGGGGCTTGCCGCATAGATAAAAAAGCTTTATATTATAGTCCTGTAATAATCGAGGGCGCAAATAAATAGTTTAAATGAAAGTATATTACGCCATATTATACTTATTCTATTATTTTATACTTCTTAGCGGCGTCTATTATAGTTTTATGCTTAATATTATCAATATTGACGTATTTATTAAGGTATTCGGCGAACCGGTCGACGCGCGTTGAGAAAAAAGCGGAAAATATTTCTTTGAAATTCGGCGTAATAGATCTGTACGAGTAGCTGTATAGAGGTATTTCCTTAACCGCTTTTTCTCCGTACATATACATAATATCGCGCGT
>JAGOCL010000005.1 GCA_017998755.1 Spirochaetota bacterium
CTAAGGAGGATAACGTTTCAGCGCCCGCAAATATTTCGAGCGGCGCCGAACAGGTTTTAAAACCGGACGCGACTTTGTTGAGAGAAGTCGATTTGCTTTTATACCTCCTTAAGTATACTAAACGAAGAGAGGTTATAGTAAAAAGCTCTTTGGAGATCGAACATTTTACGACGGATATAGGAAAAAAAGCGTATAGTTTTTTAGTTGAAAAAGAACTAAATGATGAACAAAAGTTTTTTATAGACTTATTTGATAACGAAGAACTGAAAAAATATATTAACGAAAGATTGTTTGATATTGAATTAATGATTGAAGATAAGAAGTTCGATAATATACAAAAAGAAAAATTATTATTGAATAATATTATAGATAAAATAATAAATTTAAAAAAGAATTATTATAGAGTTAAAAGTAATTCTATAAATGAGAAGATAAAATTTAGCGAACTTTATAAAGACGAAGAACTTCTCAAAGAGTTGCAAGAAGAAAAAACTCTTATTGTTAGCGAGATAGTTAAACTTGAGAATTTACAGGAGCTTAAAAGATAATGTCAAATATTACCGATTTTCCTGAAATCAAAATTTTGTTAGAGCTTGGACTGAAAAAGAAAGAGCTTACGATCGACGAAATAAATAAAAATTTACCGCAGGATGTTATAAACACCGAAAAAATCGACGACGTTTTTATTTTATTGCAAAATAATCAAATCAAGATTCTGGAAGAAGATACTTCAAATATTGAAGATCTGGACGTTGAGATGTTTGCGAAAAAGAAAACTACCGCCGAAGAAGCCGGAAAGAAAAAGATGATAACCGGCAGCGCGGCGTCTCTTGTCGACGACCCCATAAGGATTTACCTGAGAGAAATCGGTAGAATAGACCTTCTCGACGGCGAAGAAGAGGTTAATCTCGCTCAAAGAATTGAAGAAGGGGAACGTCTGATAAACGCGTCGATCAGAAAAATCGGCGTTACTATCGTTGAGTTCTACAACATTCTCGAAAAAATCAGCGCCGAACCGATAGATTTGGATAAAGCGGTCGTCCCGATAAAATCAGATTCGAGAGACTACTCTTCCGAAAAGAAAAGAATTAAAAGCAAATACAAAGAGATATTGCAAAATTACGTAAAAAAAGCGCTGTATTTTAAAACCTTGATAAATAAACAGAAACAATGCCGCGATGAAGAGGAAAAACGCGCGTTGAAAGCCGACATTGATAAAACGCGAGAAGAGACCTTTGATATAATGTTTAACCACGAGATAGACAATCAAGATAAAATCAGTATCGCAGAAGAGATTGTAAAAGTTGTTAAGAAAATAGAAGATTTTGAATCGTCTACGTCAAAAATACTGAAAAAATTCCGTTTTTCAGACGCAAAACAGTTGAAAATTCTCTCGAGAGCGGTTGAAAAAGAGAAAGATAAAAGGCAGTTTGAGGACGAATTCAATATGCCTATTGAAAAAATAAAAGAGTTGATAAAAAAATACAAAAACAACGACGCTGGATTGAAATCTATCGAATTCAAATACAATAACACAGTAGAGGAGCTGAAAAACGCCGGAAACGACGTCGCTAAGGGTTTATTTCTAGTAAATAACGCAAAAGACAAGTTAGTAAAAGCCAATTTGCGTTTAGTAGTTAGCATAGCGAAGAAATACACCAACAGAGGTCTTCATTTCTTCGATCTTGTGCAGGAAGGCAATATCGGCTTGATAAAAGCGGTGGACAAATTTGAATACAGAAAAGGATATAAATTCTCCACTTACGCGACGTGGTGGATCAGACAGGCGATAACAAGGTCTATTAGCGATCAAGCGAGAACGATAAGAGTTCCGGTTCACATGATAGAGCAGATTAACAAAGTATTGCGCGAAGCCCGCATACTAACGCAAAAACTAGGAAGAGAACCGACCGACGAAGAGATTGCCGTCGAACTTGACTGGCAAGTCGGAAAAGTAAAATCTGTTAAGAACGTAGCGCGCGAACCGGTAAGTCTTGAGACGCCTATCGGAGAAGAAGACGATAGTCTTCTTGGGGAATTCATCGAGGACAAAGGGTTTGAGAATCCGGCGAATTTCGCCACATTTAAGGATTTTCAGGAACAACTCAGCGAAGTAATCAAAACTTTGACTAAAAAAGAACAGGATGTTTTAAAAATGAGATACGGACTTGAAGACGGTTATTCTTTAACTCTCGAGCAGGTTGGAGATATTTTCAACGTAACTAGAGAAAGAATAAGACAAATCGAGGCCAAGGCGCTCAGAAAATTGAGGCATCCGGTTCGACTTAGAAAATTAAAAGATCATAGAGACAACGGATAATAAAGGGAGAGTAATATGAACGTTAACGAAACTTACGAGCAAATTTTAGAGTATCAATCTATATTGACTGAGAAATTTAAACTTGAAGAAAAAATGGAGGAGTTGCCGAAGATTCTCTCCTCAAAAAACGAGATTTTGAATAAACTAAAAAAATCTTACCTTAACAAACACACTCAGTTTAAAAAATTGGAAGAGAGCATCTACGCCAATCAGAGAAAAATGGGGGAATTAAATCTTCAACAAAAACACATAGAAGAAAAAACCAAAGTAATAAAATCTCACAGAGAGTACGAAGCTTTGGACAAAGAAAAAACTTTCTCGATACAAAAGGAAGAAGAGTATAAATTCCAGTTATTGCAGGATCAAAGAGTAATTGAAGACCTCAGAAACGCTTTGGAAAAAGACGAAATCTCTATCAAACAACACGAAGACGAGATCGCCAAAGAACAAGAGAGAGTAAACGGCGAATTAGATAAAATAAAAGACGAATTAAATAAACTTAACGCCAAAGAAGAAGAGCTGATCCAACACGTCGACGAAGGATTCAAATATAAATTTGAAAAAATAGTAAAAAACAAAGACGGTAAAGGAATCGTTACGGTATCTAAAGGTCACTGCAACGGCTGTCACTTAATACTACCGCCGGAATTCATAAACGAGATTCGTAGCGGCAATAAAATCCAATATTGCCCTAATTGTTCGAGAATACTTTTTTATAACGAAGGCGACGAAGATATTTTTAACATCGAAGATTTTGAAGATAACGACGATTTCTTCGAATCCGAAGATTAAAAGTCTTTTTGATGCCAATTCCTTCGATTAACGACATATTAGCGGCTTCCAGAGATAATAGTACCATAAAACGCGAGTTATCGACGCTTTTTTCTATTACAGAAGAAGAAATCGTCGGCATATTAAACGGCTATATTATTAGCGACAATACGGTTATGTATATTGACGGCGGATCGAGAGGCAATCCCGGAGAAGCCGGAGCGGGAATAATCCTTGAAAATAATGGCAAACGCTCCGGTTTTTACAGATACTTAGGCGTAAAAACCAACAACGAGGCGGAGTATTCCGCTCTGATTATAGGTCTGACCGTCGCGCTTGAAAATAACGTCGATAATATAAAAGTTTTTTCAGATTCGGAACTTTTATGCAACCAAATAAACGGCGTTTACAAGGTAAAAAACGAAAATCTAAAGAAATACTATGCTACGGCAAAGAATTTGATTGAAAAACTCAAATATTTTGATATAAATCATATTCCAAGAGAAAAAAATAGCTCCGCCGATAAAATGGCAAATAAAGCTATGGATTTGAAAGATAATGGAGAGATAGAACTTACAGTCGCCGTCGATTTATAATTTTTATACTTCGGCGGAGGAAAGTCCGGGCTCCGCAGGGAACGACGCTGGATAACGTCCAGGCGTCCGGTTGTAACGGCCGGGCGACGGATAGCGCAACAGAAAATATACCGCCGCGTTTGTTTTCAAACGCGGTAAGGGTGAAATGGCAAGGTAAGAGCTTACCGAATAGATAGCGATATCTATGTCTTGCAAGCCCCGTCGGGAGCAACGTCAAGCAGAGCGGACGAGCGTCCCGTTATATACCGCTCGGGTAGGCGGCGAGAACTATTTAGCAATAAATAGTCCAGATAGATGACTGTTTTAAACAGAACCCGGCTTATACGTTCTATCTCTTTTTTTATACGGCCCTACCAGCAAATCGGCGTCCCGGAAATTATTTTAATTTACAGATATATCTCCGCCGATTTTTGTTATTAGCTCGGCAAAGTTTGGAAAAGTTACGGACGCCGCTTCGGCAGAATCTATCGTCGTCGTTCCGTCTATACAGAGTCCGGCGACGGCTAAAGCCATAACGACTCTATGATCGGAGCGGCCGTCGACCGTCGCCGGTTTTAGTTTGCTTTTCCTTATTACAAGCCCATCCTCAAGCTCTTCAATATCGGCGCCCATTTTCGTAAGTTCTTCTCGCATAACTCTTATTCTGTCGGTCTCCTTATTTCGAGCTTGAGCTACGTTCAATAATCTAGTTTCCCCTTCGGCAAAACAACCGACAACCGCCAACGCCGGCAAAGCGTCCGGAATGGAATTCATATCGATTTCGATACCTTTGAGACTATCCCCTTTTACGGTTATCCCGTCGGGCTTGATAGTTACTTTCGCGCCCATTTCTTGTAAAATAGAAACAACCCGCTTATCCCCCTGTTTATCGGTCATATCGAGGTTCTTAAGAGTTACCTCGCCCCCCCCGATAGCCGCCAACGCCATAAAAAAAGTCGCGCTGGAGAAATCCGCCGGTATAGTCTCTTCAAAAGACTTATAAGTTTGATTCCCTTGTATAACAAAACGCTTAAATCCGTCGTTTTGATATTTTATCCCTTGTTTGTCGAGCCGCCAAAGCGTAATCTCGACGTAAGGAACTTCGTTTAAAATATTTAGATCTATTGTAGTATCCTTTTCCATTAGCGGAGCAGATATCAAAAGCGAAGTAAGGAATTGCGAACTGGTTGCGTCGAGTTTCGTATATCCCCCCGTAGCTTTACCCTTTACAATAACCGGCGGCTTGCCGTTGTTCTTAGTAGTTATTACCGACGCGCCTATATTGTTGAGAGCGGTAACTAGCGGCGCAATATCGCGATTCCTGATCTGAGCGTCGCCAGTTAAAACGGTATATCCGTTAATAAGCGACGCGATAGATAACGAAACGTTCATCGTAGTACCCGAATTGCCTACGTCGATAACGTTATCCGGAACTTGGAGACGACCTGAAGTCCCTTGAATCAAAAAATAATCGTCGATTTTCTCTACCCGAGCGCCAAAAGCCTGAATAGTTTTAAGCGCCGAAAGCCCGTCTTCCGATAAAAGCGGCTTGATTATTTTACTCTCTCCGTCCGCTAAGGCGGCGAAAAACAACGCCCTTATCGTGTGGGACTTGGAAGCGGGGATGTCCACAGTTCCGCTAATATCCGATTTTTTAACGATAAACTTCATTTCGGGCTCCGTTTCGCCTGTTATCGAAGTTGACAGCAGACTTATAAAAAACAAATATAAATAATAATTACAATTAATAATCCCAAAAATCAACAATAATCACATCAAAGAAACGATATTCTCAGCCAAAACTAACAGTATTCCATTGTCTGACTTAGATAAAATAATTTGTACTAAAATTTATTCGAGCTACTTTTTTTTCTCAAAAGCGCGTTAAGGGATAATCCCGTTTTTTAAAACAATACAAGTTCTTTAGTTATCAAATTAATTCTCTTAGCGGCAATTTCAAAATAATCATCGCTAATCTCTATACCAACGAAATTTCGCCCCATTTTTTTAGCAACGCTTCCGGTAGTTCCGCTCCCCATGAATGGATCTAGAATTGTATCGCCAGGTTTACTGCCTATAAGTAATATTCTTTCTAATAATATTTCAGGTTTTTCTGTTGGATGAGATGTTAAATGTCTTTGCGCATTTATTTCCCAGAGATTTCTCATTTGTTTTCCGCCGTTTATTTCTTTAGCTTTATCATAATTAAAATAGTAATTTTTCGATTTACTAGCAAGCCATATTATTTCTGTTGAAGGAGCCAATCTATTCTTTGATAATAAAGGAGAAGCATTTCTCTTAAACCATACAATGTCATTAATAATCCAGAAACCTAATTTTTTTAATAATACCCCTATTGAAGGATGGTTATGTAAAGTCCCGGAAATCCAGATTGTTCCGGTATCTGATAATATTCGTTTACATTCTGATAACCAATCTTCATTAAATTTATGAATATCGTCAATTATATCCCACTCGCCTTTATCGCATGCCACAAGCTTTCCGCTTTTTACAGTAAGAAAATCAGATCCCGATAAATTGTATGGGGGGTCGGCAAATATTAAATCTATACTTTTATCAGGGATATCTTTGATTAATTTAAAAACATCGCCATGTTTAAGTAATATTTTTATATCATCTTCGATTTTAGTCTCTCCTTAGCAATTTCTGCATATATAATATTCTTTTCAATACCAATCCAGTTACGATTTAATTTTTCAGCAACTTTCCCGGTAGTACCAGTACCAAAAAAAGGGTCTAATACAATATCATTTACATTTGATGAAGCTAAAATAATTAATTCTAACAGTTTCTCAGGTTTTTGAGTAGGATGAGCCGCTCTACCATTATTACCCTTAATCCTTTCAGCCCCTTGAACTATTGGGATTTCTATAAAGTCAAGAAAGTCTCTCATCTGTTTTTTACTTCCATCTTTCGTTCTATTAGGATTAAACTCTTTGACCTCATCATAATTAAATATCCAATTCTTCCCCTTAACAAACCAACAAACAAACTCTGTTGAATGCGTAAATGTTCTTTTTGTTATATTTGGCATTGAGTTTGTTTTATACCAAGTTAAAATATTATTTAGCTTAAATCCAATTTTACGAGACTCTGTTATTATTTCACCTATATTGTGTTGAGTACAAGAAATATATAAGCTTCCATTAGGAAAAAGAACTTTATAACAACCTTTTAACCATTCATGAGTAAATGAAATATAATCGTAGTAATTAAATTTATCCCATTCTTCATTAACCTTATAAAAAGCGCCTCCGGTTGTATTATTTCTTAAATTAAGGCGCGTTCCTGATAAATTATACGGAGGATCGGCAAATATTAAACTAATTGTTTCCGCTTCAATATTATTTTCCAGTAAAGGAATACAATCTCCGACAATAATTTCGTTTGTAATTATTTCAAGCGGCAATTGATTGCCCCCACTTTTCAATAATTGAAGGAATACTTGATATCCATTCCTCAGAGTTAGTCGCGATATTTGTTTGACTAATTATCATATTAAACAAATCTTTTATTTTTTTATGCGTTAAATATTTATTATTTTGTTTAAGAGATATTAGGTATTTTAATATAATTGTAAATTGATTTATAGTTATAGGTATAATTTTTTGCTTAATACCTTCGTATTCGTATTTCACGGATATCCAAAATGTATTAATTGTATCTCTATGAAGCTTGGGAGCTATAAAAACGCAATATGTTTCTTTATCAATATATTTATTTTCAAAATCCCTTACGTGTCTCATTACCGGTTGACCTTCATTATACCACTGAGACCTATCCGATAATAAAGTAACCTCGCATATTGAGTTGAATGTTTCGTAAAAACATTCAATATCCGGTTTATTTGCAGGAGCGGTAAAAGTAGGTTCATTATCGTCGCCTACTGGGAAATTTGGTTTAATTTCAAGCGCATCATTTAGAGCGTTTAATCCAAGCGAGATAACGCGCTCTAACTCTACTGGACGCCCTTTACTAATATTAAAAATATTTTGAAGCAAAATAATATATTCCTCAATATTCTTGATTTCTTGAGAATTATAATGAATTTCTTTTTGAAATAATGTTCTTCTGTAAATTCTAAATTCTTCTGATTTACTCTTTAAATATTCGATATCGCTTGAATTTAAATTAATATCAGGTTTAATAGGTAATGATATTTTTAGCTTATTTAATTCATTAATCTTATTATCTATCTCAGAGATTAGATACTCTATAACCTCAAGCAATTTATCTTTATTATTCCAAGGTAACGTAGGAGTATTAACATCGCTTAAATAAGAAATATACTCATCTTTTGAAGTAAATACTTTTGCAGAAGCATTATCGTTTTCAATTAATGCATTAATTTCAATTATTCTTCTAGGCTCCAAATCAATATACCAACCATTGCCTC
The DNA here is from genome assembly GCA_017998755.1 of Spirochaetota bacterium. Taxonomy (GTDB): domain Bacteria; phylum Spirochaetota; class GWE2-31-10; order GWE2-31-10; family MWDO01; genus MWDO01. The sequence goes on from JAGOCL010000005.1 coordinate 8,084, forward strand.
TAATATAAAAATATCTAGTTAATCTAAAATATCTTATAATATTGTCTGTATATTCTGTTGCATTTTCCCATGATTCATACTCGTCAAAATTTTCTTTAAAATAATTTGTTAAATAAATTTCTTGTTCATCTTTATCTTTTGATTCATATTTTAGTCTAAACTCAATAAGTTTATTAGCCGTTAATTCTATATTTTCGTAGTTTGATAATGACACAAAAAATAAAGCGAATTCAACTTTTGAAACGCCTTTCTCTTTAAGTTTTTTTTGAAAGCATAAATTATTAACTTTTTTAATTAAGCGTAATGTTGCAATAAATGGTTTTATATTATAACCATCTTTCGGATTATATTTATTAGCATCAGGATTTGGATATTGCCATTTTAAAAAACTTTTAAAAAATATTTCTCCCAAGTCATAATTTTCATCAAGAAAATAATTTCCAAAACTCGAAATTTTAATCTTTTTATCAATATCTATATATGCCAATCCCATTTTTTCAAGCGGATTAAAAGACTGTCTTCCTCTCATTTCACATCCGCCTTCATAATTTTTGGCTTCTAAAATCTGTTCCGCTTGGCTATAAGTAATAGTATCTGAGTTTAGCCAATTATTATGTTTTTCTGAAATTGTATTATGAAATTGCGGTTCTCCAAATCCATATACTTTATTTTGTAATAAAAGAATTTGATATCTTTTTTGAGTATCATTATTCCAAATTTGATTTTCAATTAATTTTAATACTTGTAAAAAACTTCGAATCCTTTCTGGATTTCTAACAGTTGTTGATATTGACCAGAATCTCATAATATCCCTTTCTCATTTCTACTCGCCATTGGCGACAGGCCTATAGAGCTGAATAATAAAATATAAATATTTGATTTATAAACTATTTTTAAGCTCGCTCTTACCGATATTTTTTTTTTCTTAAATAAATTATTATTTTTGAGCGATTATGTCAAGTTATTTTGATTCAAGCTTGATTTAGCCGATTATTTAAAAGTCGCTTTTCGCGCAAAATATATTTACTAATATCTGATTTTTTGGTAGATTAAGCGGCGTTTGATAAAATAATACTTTTTTGCGAGGCTTTCGACTTGTTATTTCCGACCATAGAGTTTGCCCTTTTTTTCATAATAGTATTCTCTTTAAATTGGGCGACGATTAAACTAAATCTTCTAAGAAAAATTATTTTGACTATAGCAAGTTACTTTTTTTACGGATATTGGGACTGGAGATTTATGTTCCTGCTCTTTTCGTGTTCCGCGTCAAATTATCTATTCGGTTATTTGATCGGAGTTTTTAAAAACGATAGGTTAAAAAAGGCAACGCTAGTAATTTCCGTTATTTTCAATCTTTCAATTTTAGGATTTTTTAAATATTACGGTTTTTTTGTAACTTCTTTCAACAATTTACTCCTAAATTTTGGAATCGATTCTCATATCCCGCTATTAAATATAGTTCTTCCTGTCGGAATATCGTTCTTTACGTTTCAAGCGATGAGTTACGTTATCGACGTTTACAGAGGGGAGATCAAGTATTGCAAATCGCCGATAGACATTCTTCTATTTATATCTTTCTTCCCGCAGTTAGTCGCCGGCCCCATAGTCAGAGCGAAAGACTTTATCCCGCAGTTATATAAGATTCCGGAGATAAACAACATTAAACTAGACAAGGCTCTAATATTGATACTTGTCGGCTTGTTTAAAAAAATGATTGTCGCCAACTATCTCTCGTCGCTTTTAGTCGATAAAGTTTTTGCAAACCCCGGATCTTATTCTACTGTAGAAGTATTACTTGCAGTTTACGGGTACGCCGTTCAGATATATTGCGACTTTTCAGCTTACAGCGATATCGCTATCGGCGTCGCTTATCTTTTCGGATACGAATTCCCTAAGAATTTTGATCATCCTTACAAATCCCAAAGTTTACAAGAATTCTGGAGAAGGTGGCACATATCCTTGTCGACGTGGTTGAAAGATTATCTTTATATACCACTGGGAGGATCGAGGAAAGGGAAAGTTAGGACTTATATAAATTTGGCGTTAACTATGTTACTCGGAGGTTTGTGGCATGGCGCTTCGTTTAATTTTATTATCTGGGGGGGCTTGCACGGCGGATATCTGGCGGTCGAAAGAGGGATCAATCAAGATAAAAAAAGCTATCGAAAGAAAAATATTATCGTTCAATTTCTATCGGTTTTCTTGATATTCAACTTTGTATGTTTTTGCTGGATTTTTTTCCGCTCTCCCACTCTAACCTCTTCTATGGAATACATCAAGTCGTTCGCTAATTTTGGCGTCGAAACTACTCTTATAACGCCGTTTGTTTTGTTTCTGATATTTACCGGTATCGCAGTTCATTTTATACCGGATAAATTCTCGTTTACCATAAAAAAAGTTTTTGAAAAAATACCGATACCCGTTATAGGAGTCGCCGCGGGCTTATTTTTTATTGCTATGAGTTCGTTTTCGCCGGAAGGGGTATCGCCCTTTATTTATTTTCAATTTTAAAAGTTTGGTATAATATGAAAAGATATAAATTAATTGAAGTTTATTTAATTTTAGTTGTAATAATAGCGCTAACGCTTACTTTTAACTCCAAAGCTCTTTATCAATGGGCAGAAAGGCTTGAAATAGGATATTTTCGAACCGTCGCTATGAATATACTATCGCCTATAAATCGGTTCTCCGAAAAACTCGGATTTGGGATACCGTATTCCGTCGCCAGAGAAAAATTTTTAAAATATTCCGGTACTGAAGATATCGCTCCGGCCGTTATGGAAGATTTAAAATATTCTCGGGACGCGTCCGGCGATAAAACGTACTATTCCAGAGAAAACAAGCTAAAAGTCCTGCTTTTAGGCGATTCGATGATGAAAGAAGCCCTATCGTCGGTAATAAACGCTTCTTTAGCTTATAATAACTCAATTTATACATATACTTTTGCAAGTTACGCCTCGGGATTATCAAGGCCGGATTTCTTCGACTGGCCTTTGGAAACGGAAAAACTGTTAAGCGAATATCGTTTCGATCTGGCGATATGCATTTTGGGTATGAACGACGCTCAGGACATAGAAGAAAACGGAGTCAAATATTTCTTAAATACTAAAAATTGGACAAATATTTACTGCGAAAGAGCCGATCGGTTCCTAAATTTAATTTCTAAGAATATTACAAAAGTTTACTGGTTAGGCGTTCCTATCATGAGAGACGACAGATACAACAAAAGAATGTTAAAACTTAATAAAATATTTTTAGACGCTTGTAAAAAATACGACAATATAAAGTTTTTCGACGTCTCGCAAAACCTTTCGAACGACGGGCAATATACCGACTATTTGAAAATTGACGACGCTCTTGTAAAAATTCGCCTTGGCGACGGAAAACATGTTACATACGAAGGAGCTAAGATTATAACTCAAGATTTGATCAAAAATATCCAGCTGGATTTTACTTTTGAATTCGACGGAAACGCCGATAAGCAAAAGAGAACGGATATTATCTACTACTAAAAAAACAACTTATTTTCTATTTATTTTCAGAAAGATACATATCTTCCAGTTCGTTAAAATTTCTTACCTTCAAATAAGCCGGATCTTTCGAAAAATTAAGCTTGTCAAATTCATAAACAAAAAGAAATAACTTTTGAAGCATATTTTTTAGTATCTGAACGTTCATAGGATAATTTTTTATAGCCATTTGTTGGAGAATTTTATCATTTTCATTAGTCGATATAACGCTTGACGCGTAATTTGATAAACGAGGTATAATATTTTTCTCTATCTCTCTGATGTAATAATTAACCGCTCTTATGCCGTTATAAAGATCTTCGATTGATCCTCTCGAATCTATATATATAAGATCGTTTACTAAGACTATGTTCTTATCCTGATTGATCGTTACCGGGACATCGATTTTAAGAGAGAGATTCTTGACGTACTTACTGTTTAGGTTTTTGTCGTAATGCGTTTGTATCTCATTAATTATATTTTTAATGTTGTCAACGTTAGCCATAAATTTCTCCGAAGTAATAATTACATTAATTGTATCATAAATTTATTTAAATATAAACAAATTTTTCTGAAATATGTAAAGAGTCAATTTTTAGTCCTCTTGTTTTATAAAATAAGCTTCAAGACCGGGATCTTCTACAAATTCATCGTTGGCAAAATAAATATGACCGGAAATTCTACCGAAATTATCCAAATCGCTTCTCCATAGAAATACTCCTTCGTATTTAACTTTTTTTTCTACGAATTTGATCTTCAATATTGGGATTTGATCTGACGTAAAATATTCAATGGTAGCAATACCTTCCGACTTAACGCCGGAAACGACTCTTTTAACATCAAGACATTTTTGTTTTTCATTATATTTAAGTTGAATCTCGCCTGCGTATGTCGCTTTTGAATTAATTTTTTTTCCAATCAAAATATAGTTTCCCGAAAGAAACCCAAGAACATTCTCCTCGTCGATCTTATCTGCGAAAAGCGAAAAAGTAATCAAACCCATGAAAATAATTATTATGAATATTTTTTTTAAACGCATCTCGCTCTCTCCTGTTTTTTTTACAATAATATTTTATATAATTTTATTTATATAATTACAATTTATTTTCTCTGGATAAGAAATTAATCCTTAAAAATATTGATTTTTTAATCTATCGATTCTTTTAGTAATATAAGCTAATTCTCCGGATTTTAATCTTATCAAAGAATGTTTAACTGTTTTTATTTTCAACGACTCTGCAAGGCAGAATTAAACTATTTTTTCCCGCATACCTTACTTAGTATAGTTTGACAAATTACGATTATTATTGTATATTTCATATAAATTATGACCTTGTTTATTAAAATTCCTAAAAATGATAACTTTTTTCAGTCTGTAAGAAAGGTTTTTTAGCAAAACAATTTTGGTCTTTTATGAAGGATATTAGTTATGATTTCTGCTTGCGACGTTACTTTAAGATTTGGAAAGAGAGTTCTTTTTGAGAACGTTAACATAAAATTTACCGAAGGCAACTGCTACGGCTTGATCGGAGCAAACGGGTCCGGCAAATCTACGTTTTTAAAAATCCTGTCGGGAGAGATCGAGTCCGATACGGGCGAAATAGCCGTAACCCCGGGCAAGCGGCTTGCAGTTTTAAAACAGGACCATTTTGAATTTGACGAATATACCGTTTTTGATACTATAATTTTCGGTCATAAAAAACTCTACGAGATAATGAAAGAGAGAGAAGCGCTCTATGAAAAAGAGCATTTATCCGACGACGAAGGCATCAGGATTTCGGAGCTGGAAGGAGAATTTGCCGAACTCGACGGCTGGGAAGCGGAAGCGGAAGCCGGTAAATTATTAAGCGGTCTGGGGCTCAAGGAAGAAGTTCTTACCAAATATATGAAAGAACTTAACGGCGGCGAAAAAGTGCGCGTTTTACTCGCCCAAGCTCTTTTTGGGAATCCCGACATTCTGTTATTGGACGAGCCGACTAACCACTTGGACTTAGCGTCTATCAAGTGGCTTGAGGATTTTTTAGCTGATTTTGAGAATATAGTTATCGTCGTGTCTCACGACAGGCATTTCTTAAATAAAATATGCACTCATATCGCCGATATTGACTTCGGTAAAATCACGATTTTTGTCGGAAACTACGATTTCTGGCGCGAATCCAGCGAACTATTGCAAAGACAGATAAAAATGGAGAATAAAAAGAAAGAGGACAGGATCAAAGAGCTGAAAGAATTTATTCAGAGATTTAGCTCAAACGCATCCAAATCCAAGCAAGCGACGTCGAGAAAGAAAGTTCTCGACACTTTAAAACTCGAAGATATCAGGCCGTCTTCGAGAAAATTCCCTTACGTCGCGTTCAAGGCTGATAGAGACGCGGGCAACGAGATATTGCATATCGAAAAACTTTGTAAGAAAATCGACGGTAAGAAAATTCTTAATAATTTCTCTTTAACCGTTAGAAAAGACGATAAGATCGCATTTGTCGGCGAAGATAGCGTAGCAAAAACTACTTTATTTAAAATCCTTATGGGAGAAATGGAACCGGATAGCGGTTCTTTTAAATGGGGGCAAACAATATCTACCGCCTATTTTCCTAAAGATAACGCAAAATATTTTGAAGACGTAGAGCTTAGTCTAGTCGACTGGCTCAGACAATTCTCCAAAAACCAGGAAGAGGCGTTTGTAAGGGGTTTTTTGGGTCGAATGCTTTTTTCCGGCGAAGAGTCCCTGAAATATGCTAAAGTTCTATCTGGGGGAGAAAAAGTCCGATGTATGCTCTCAAAAATGATGCTATCCGGAGCGAATTTTTTGATCCTCGACGAACCTACCAATCATCTTGATCTGGAATCTATCTCTTCGCTTAACGAAGGGCTTACAGACTTTAAGGGAAATATAATGTTTGTTTCTCAAGATCACCAATTCACGCATACGGTCGCTAACAGAATAATTGAGATACTGCCGAAAGGTATCATTGATAAAATGACGACCTTCGACGACTATATTGAAAGCGAAGAGATATCGGCTTTAAGAGAAACTTTGATATAAAAAGATAAAATATTTGATTTTTTTATATTTTGTTTTATAATATCAATTGGATCTTAAATATTATTATGTTACGAGGCGTTTATGAAACTCATTAAAAAAATTATTCTTTCAATAGTAACGGGGACGAGCAGTTTGATCATAGCGGCTTGTTACGGTATGCCTTCGCTCGCCGGCGAGTATAGACCTTTCAGAATTAAAGTTAAAGACGACTCCAACATTCCGATATCCGGCTTGGAAGTTAAAGTCAACGTATATAATCCTTCGGAAACTATTCCGTTTGATTCGCAAACCGGAACGACCGACGAATTGGGCGAATATATATATAACTCTATCGACGCTTCTTATAAATATACGGTAGATATATCCGATGTGGACGGCGAAGCTAACGGCGGCGATTTTGCGTCTAAAACTATAGAGATTACAGATATTTTGGATTACGACGTCGAACTTGTTAGAAATTAATTTAAAGACTAACAAACGATGAAGACTCTTCTATACAATTTTTACAAAAACGTCGAAATAAAAGAACATAGATTGTTATACCTTTTTTTTGAGATAACAAGAAAATGTTGTCTGGATTGTCTTCATTGCGGCTCAGATTGCAAGAACGATTCGATCTACCCTGAAATTGATACCGACGGCTGGCTTAAGATCGTCGCCTACATAAAAGAAAATTTTGAACAACCTCCTTTTATCGCTATAACCGGAGGAGAGCCGCTAATGAGAAAAGACCTAGCTCTTATCGGCAAAACGCTTACGTCTAATAACGTCGGATGGGGAATAGTTACAAACGGCTTTCTACTGGACAATGATAGAATGGAAGAACTTATCGATTCCGGAATAAAAAGTATGACGATAAGTCTAGACGGCGATGAAGAAAGTCATAATTTTTTACGAAATAACAGACATTCCTACGAAAAAGCTCTTAATTCCATAAAAATTGCCGCAAGTTCCGGACTAAATATGTTTGACGTCGTTACTTGCGTATTTCAGAACAACCTCGATAAACTGGACATTATTGCTAATATTCTACTTGAATCAGGGGTAAAATATTGGCGTTTATTTAGAATTTTTCCTATCGGTAGAGCCAAAAACAATGAAAAACTACGTCTTGATTATAATAACACATGGAAAATGATTAATTGGATAAAGGATAATAAAAAAAAATATAAAGCCAAAGGACTAACGATAAATTTAAGTTGCGAAGGATACCTTCCGATGCAAATGGATTTAAAGGTTCGAGATACCCCATTCTTCTGTAGAGCAGGTATAAATATCGCCTCAATCTTATCTGACGGAACTATAACCGGCTGTTCGAACAACGGAGAGTCTTTTTTCGAAGGAAACATTACTAAAGACGATCTACTTTTCGTTTGGCGCAACCGTTTCAAAAACTTCAGAGATAAATCGTGGTTGAAAGATAAAATATGCGAAGATTGCCGCCATCTAAAAAATTGCAGGGGTTCTTCCATTCATTTGTGGGATATGAAAAATAAATCTCCCTATTTCTGTTATTTGAAAGAGGATATTTTCCCTTGAAAAACAGTTGACACATATGTGTCTATAACTAAACGAAAGTTTTATCGTAGTCTCTATAAGCGCTCTAAAAAAACAGTAACATATGCGCATGTTTTTTGTCGCGAACTATATCTATCCGCTACAATTGTTGCGCTAATTACAACTTTATATCGTATTCGGCAATTTTAGTATGTAACGTTTTCCTATTTAGGTCCAGTATCTCCGCCGCTTTAGATTTATTACCGTTTGTTATTTTAAGCGTCGTCATTATCGCCTTTTTCTCAATGTTTTTCATAGTCGCCGGTAGTTCAATTTTTAATACGTTCCCCGAATCTTCTTCATTTCTAATGTGCGGAGGCAGATCGTCCGCGTCGATAACGTCTCCTTTGCATAGAACTACGGCGGATTCTATAACGTTTCTTAATTCGCGTATATTTCCGGGCCATTGATAATTATATAAGCAGGTCGTCGCTTTAGTCGTGATTTCCTTTATTATTTTATTATTTTCCTTAGAAAAATCTGATATAAACTTTGACGTCATAAGCGGAATATCTTCCTTCCTTTCTCTAAGCGGAGGAACGTCGATCTGAACGACGTTTAGACGGTAATAAAGATCCTCTCGAAACCTTCCCATTTCTACCTCTCTTTTCAGATCCAGATTGGTAGCGGAAATTATTCTCACATCGACTCGCAGAGTTTCCTCGCCGCCTACCCTTTCAAAAGAGTGATCTTGTAATACTCTAAGTAGTTTTACCTGAGTTTGCGGCGAGATTTCGCCTATTTCGTCGAGAAACAGAGTCCCGCCGTCGGCAAGTTCAAATCTTCCTTTTTTTGTTTTTATCGCGCCGGTAAAAGCCCCCTTATCGTGCCCGAATAGTTCGCTTTCAAGAAGCGATTCGGAAAGCGCTGCGCAATGGGCTTTAATAAACGGCTTATCGTTTCGTTTAGACAACTCGTATATTAAATTCGCGACAAGCTCCTTACCGACGCCGTTTTCGCCTAATATCAAAACGGAAGATTTAGTCGGGGCTACGTTTTGGATAATATTAAAAATTTTATCCATCTTCCCGGATTTACCGATAATCGCCCCTTTACCTAAATTATCAATTTTAGATTGGAGATTTCTGTTTTCGATAATCAGCCTTCTTTGAGACAGAGCTCTTGATACAATAAGCGAAAGTTTGTCGAGATTGAGAGGTTTAGTAATAAAATCGTAAGCCCCTTCTCGCATAGCTTGAACGGCGCCTTCGACTGTGCCGTGCCCCGTTAGTATTATGACGGGAACGTTAAAATAATCTTTTATTATTATTTTCATCAACTGCTCGCCGTCCATATTAGGCATTTTCAGATCCGTAATAACCGCGTCTATTTCATTATTCTGAAGAGCCGTCAACGCTTCGCGGCCGTCGCTCGCTAAAAAAATATTGTGGCCGTCTTTTTTTAACGCCAGTCGTAGTCCTTCTCGTATATTTTTTTCATCGTCGACAATCAATATGTTAGCCGTCATCTTTTACCCCTTTTTCATCGTATTCCAATAGGCCTTGTTCTATAAAAGGCGCCGGTAATTTTATAGAAAAAACGGTCTCGCCCTTTTTAGAAGTAAATTTTACTTCGCCGTTATGTTCTTTAATTATTTTATAAAAAATTGTAAGCCCCAGACCGGTTCCGTAACTTTTTGTCGTAAAATAAGGATCAAATATTTTATTTTGTATCTCGTCGGGAATCCCATCGCCGTTGTCGATTATCTCGATTATTACGTAATTCTTATCCACATAAGAATCAATTTCAATAACAGGTTTATGCGTATTTTTCAACGCCGCTATACTATTTTGTACAAGATTTAGCAAGGCCATTCTAAAATATTTTTCGTCAAGCCATACGTCGGGAAGATTTTTAAAATTTTTTTCCAGACGGATATTTTTATCTTTAAGCTCCGGTTTGATAAATTCGATAAATTTTTCGAGGTAAATTTGAAGATTTACAAGCATCGGCTCGGCTTTTAGGGGGCGTACGGTAAAAAGGAAGTTATTTACTATCTCGCTTAGCCGCTCGGTTTCCTCTTTCAGGACGTCGACCGAATATTTTATTTCTTCGGAGACCCCGCTTTGACACTCGTTAATTTCGCGGTCAAGCAGTTGGATATGGATACTCATGGCTCCGAGCGGATTTTTTATCTCGTGAGCGATACCGGCGGAGATTGTAGTAAGAGCCGCGAGACTCTCCGCTTGTCTCAATTTTTTTTCATTTTCTTTTGTTTGAGAAATGTCGGCGATGATAACTATATTACCGATGATTTTACCGTCGGCAACAAGAGGATGTAGCGATAAAGAGATAAAAGCGGCGATGTTTGAGTTAATTTTAAATTCGCGCGACGATATTTTCTCCTCGTTTAAGATCGCCGAGTATATCATGTCGACGATTTGATCATTTTTTAAAATATTTACCAAACTGTTTCCGAGAGCCTCAGGTTGGTTAAATCCGAATATTTTGGAAAATATTTTATTAACAAAAATAATTTTTTTTTCTTTATCAAGTACAAGCACCCCTTCGGACATAGAGTTAAATACCGTTTTGAGCGTCTCATTTTCTTCAATAAGCTCTAAAACAAACTCTTTTAATGTGTCTCCATTGATTTTATCTAACTTTTTTTTGATTGAGGATAAAAAACTAGAATTTATCATTTAATGCGAGTCCTTTTAAAGGATAAAATACCCCTTCCAACGACCAAACGGGGTTTAATCCAAAAGTATCCATTTTCTTATATTTCTCTTGTATAAATTCTTTTATATAATTGAGATCCATTGACGGTATATTTCTTAATACTTTTATATTCTCATTAATTTCCGAATTCAACTCCCTATCAAGTAGCTCTCTTTCGATCGCTACCGAAGTCCATTTCAAAAGCGCTTTAGCGAATTTCTTATCGTTATATTTCTGCAGAGCCGTTTCTAATTCAGTAAAGCTATGTTCTTTTATAAATACGTAATTTATAATCTTCTCAACTGTCGGTAAAATATTATTATAAGAGGTTTCGTCGTCTCGATATAAAAAATCGTCAACCGTTTTATAAATATTTGTTTCGCCAAATTCATTTTGAAGTACTTCGGCAGTTTCGCTCTCGCCGATTTTCTGAAAATAAAAAGCGCGGCATCTTGAAAGAATAGTCTGAATAATTCTATTTTTATTTTCCGCTATTAAGATGAAAAACAAATTTCTAGACGGTTCTTCAAGTCTTTTCAACAAAATATTCCGCGAAGAGTCTTCAAGATAATCGATCTGATCAATTATTACGCATCTATTGATATCCGGTTGATTTATATAAGTCCAGTCTAGAGTTGCGCGTATAGCGTCTACCGGAATATTCTGTTTTTTATACAGAACGTTTATTTCAGATATAGCGTTTGTTATTTTATCTATCATATCGTTATCTAGTCTATCTTTTGACATAAAGTCGTAAATATCTTCGCTGAAAGACTGTATTAGTTTTTTTTCAACGTCGGTAAAAACGTCTTTGATTAAAAAATCCTGCAGAGGTAAAAATTGAAGTTTTGTATATTTCAACATTTTTTGAAGATATTTTTTATCTCCCGAATTTTTGTATGACTTCGCATATTCTATGATATAGAAATAGAAATTTCTTCTGCTTAGATAGATTAGTCCTTCAAAATCAAGCGATTCTATCCGCTTGCAGTTAGGGCAGGAACATTCATGAGCTCCGTTACCTTTGCAATTCAAGATTTTTACTACTTCCAGAGCGGTAGTAAGTTTACCGGTAGAATTATCTCCATGAAAAATTAATGAGTTTGGAAGAGTTCCGCTAATTATGTCGTTTGACAGAAGGGACGTAACTTTTTTTTGTCCAATAATATTTTCAAACACAATTATTCTCTCTATATAATAATATGGATAATAATAAACAATGACAAAATTGTCAAGTATCGCTTCCAATATTTAATAAAAGCGATGCAAGCGCTCGTTTCCATTAGTTAAAAAAGAAACGATACAAGTATCGCTTCCATGTTTTTAAAGGGGGCGATGCAAGTATCGCTTCCATGTTTTTAAAGGGGGCGCAAGTATTGCTTCTTTTTTTTATTATACAAAAATCATTGTTATACAAATAAATTTTATTGAAATTAACGTTAATTTGTGTTAAAAATACTTATTTAAATTATAATAAATACAAGGATTATATGGAAGATAGGAGCATGATAAAGCCTGTTTTATCGGCTTTAGAGTATTTCAGCGATAGCGAGGAAGAACTTCAACATTATTATAAAATTATCGATAAATTTTGCGCAAATTGGTTTGGCAAACCGGTATTAGTATCAAAATTCAACAACATCGATTTGTTATTGATTCACGACATTTTAGGAGAGTATCTTAGATTTGAGGGAAACAATAAGAAAATCGCGCTCTGGCTTTTATCTATAAACAGAGTCTGTTATAATTTTACGGCAAATCTCACAACCGCTCAAAGAGAGATAGAAGATATTTCAAAAATTCCAAGCGACGAGTTGGATATCTCTTTGATAGAACCTATTTTGAAGAACCTTAAACAACTTGAAGACAATCACCTTACCGCAGGCGTCGGCGAAAACGGCGCTCAAGATATAATCGGCAACTTTCTGCAATGGGTAGGAATTTATACTACTTTTATATACCCGTCTCTTGAAAATAAAACAGATTTTTACGATAAAAACGTCTTGAGAGCTATGAATTTTCTTTTAGCCGAATTTATCCTTCAAAAGTCTAACGACAAAAGATTGGCTTTTTTATTAATGGCGATTATGGAAGCGTGTAAACAATATTCGTTACAAAAAAGCGGCGAAAATCCAGAAATAATCAAATCAAACTCGCAAGTCGTTTTACCAGGTAAAGAAGAGGCGTTAGTTCAAGAATTGCTTAACACTTTACGGAGAGAAAATGAAAAACAGAGGTCCCGACCGATTTTGACAAAAGAAATTTTAGCTGATCAATTTCTAAAAGATAGCTTTGATAATTTCATAAACGATCTAAACGGCGACGAAGTCGAATCCGTTACAATTTTCAATAATTTCTCTTTCGACCTTGCAAAAGAGTTTTTATCTTTCGATACTGGCAAACAATTTCTTTTTTTACAAACCTTATCGAGATATAGAACTAACGCCGCGGATACCTTAAAGCCAAAAGTTTATGAAAATCTTAAAAAATCGGTATCGCTACTATCTAGCAGAACAAAAGATTGGTTTAAATCGGAGCTTGAAAAACTTAACGACCGTAAGGATATCTATATCGAGTATATTATTCACAAGATTATTAGCGAAAATTCAACCACCAAGGCCAATACGGCAAAACTTTTTATAATGCTTTATCTCATAAAAAAATTAAACTTGATGTAAATATCCCGCTATCTCAAGATTTCTATATCGTTTATCTGAAT
>JAGOCL010000272.1 GCA_017998755.1 Spirochaetota bacterium
AAAAATTGTAAAGAAATTAATAAAACAAATGTAATAATTTATGATAGGAAAGATAAAATAAATTTTATTTCTGAAAATAATTGCCTAAAATTCTATATTGAAAATCAAAACAAGTGGATAGATAATAATTATAATATTTTTAATATTTTTATTAATCAAGAATCAATAAAAATACTAGATAAAATAGAAATAAATACAAAACCTTTAGAGTATTATTGTGATTTTACATTAGGTATCACTCCATACGATAAATATGTTGGACATACTCAAGAGCAAATAAAAAACAGAGTTTTTCATTCTGTAACAAAGAAAAACGAAACTTTTAAAGAATTATTAACAGGTGAAGATATAAAAAGATATTATGTAAAATGGGGGGAAAAAGAGTATATAAGTTATGGTGATTGGTTAGCAGCACCCAGAAGAAAAGAATTTTTTATAGGCGAAAAAATATTTGTAAGACAAATTATTAGCGGGAAACCCTTAAGAATTTATGCTGCTTTTACAAACGAAGAATATTACATAACTCAAATAGGATTTTCTATTATTAGTAAAAATAATATTAGTTTAAAATTTATTTTAGCCATTATAAACTCAAAATTAATGAATTTCTATCATAAAAATAAATATTTAGATCAATCAAAAGATCTTTTTCAAAAGATTTTAATACAAAATGCAAGAAAATTTCCAATAATAGAAAATATTAACAAGCAAATGAGCGAAAAATTGATCACTCTCGTAGATAATATGCTTGAAACGCAAAAATTATATCACAATGCAAAAAGCGATAGCGATAAAAACTTATATAAGCAGAAGATTGATTTGATTGATAATCAGATTGACAATTTGGTTTATAAGTTATATGGCTTGACGGAAGAGGAGATTAAGATTGTAGAGGGAGAGAAGTGAAAGAATTTTCATTAAATGTTTTAGAAAACTCATTACATTCTTTATATTTTGCTCTTAAGCATATTGAGAATTCTAATAATTTAGATAAAGAAAATATGGAATACTCCGAAGGAATAGTATCAAAAAAAGAGAATGGTAAAATTAGTTTCTATCTTAATAATTATCATCTTCCAAGTAAAATATATGAAAAAAAATTTGCAATTCAACTAATAAATCAGAGTTTTGAATTACTTATGATTTCAATTATATCTGACAAATATAATAATGACATTATCTGGGAAGATAAAAATAAAGAAAAAACCATTTCAGTTTATAAGTCTATTAAGTTATTTAATGATTTAAATTTAGGAATAAAGATTAAAGATAATGAATTTAGAATAATAAAAAAAATAAGGAACGATATAGAACATTATAAATTTTGTTTATCTATAGATGAAATTGATACTTTTCTTAAAGAACTATTATTTTTAATATTGGTCATTTATAAAATAGTATATGGCGATAATCTGATTGAAATGTATTGTTTTAACAGTTGGGAAGAAAAAGAAGATACTGTATTTTATACATTTCAAGAAATACTCCATAATTTTGGAAATGAAAAAAAAGGGTATGAATTATTTTTTTTAAAAAAAGATGAAATTTATACAAAATGTTTAAATTGCGGTTTTTATTCATTAGAGATGAAAACAAAAAAATGTAATATTTGTCAATATGAAGTTGACAATGATATTGAATTAGATTTTTATAATAAAATAAAATTTAACAAATTAACAGATAAGGATAATAAGATTGTGGAGGGGGAATAAAAGCGGGTCAAGGGCTGAAAGCCATTGCGCTGTCCGCGTAGGACTTTCTTTCGACTAAAGCGGCAAACAATTTTATTGCGAATCAGTAGTATTCCCCGCGCTCGGTTTTTTACGAAATTTAGGCGGTATAAATATCAAAGTCAATACTACCAATAAAAAAAACAGTATATAGATAATCGTAAAAACCCATGTCGGCAGATCGTAAAAGATTATCGAACGGACTATATTCGCTATAAAAGGTATCGTTTCTTCGCTAGTCTGCCCCGCCAATGAACGCAGATTGTATTCTATTATTGTCAAGGGACACCATATTCCAAAAACCGCTTCAAACGCCACGATAAGGATCGCCGCTAAATGAAGCCCTCTAAAAATAATATTACGGATCCACGCCCATTTAAAAAAACCGCCTAATAATATGAATATTTCGCCAAAAACAACGAAAATAACGTAAATAAAGTGAAATATTACTATTATATCAGCAAGAAGGGAGTATTTATTCATAAAAAGTTTCTATAATTAAAATTTTTATTTGTTTTTATAAAACGCATTTTTTCAAATCCGTCTTCAATCTTTGAGTTCAAAATAATATTTCCCGTCTCGGATAGTATGCGAAACGTTATCCGAATAATCCGGTTTAAATTCGTCTTTATCGCCGGAAATAAATATCGCTTTTACGCCGGCGATTTTCTTAACAATATCAAGCCCGTCTTCGACGCCGGCGACAAACAGAGCCGTCGAAAGCGCGTCGGCTTTTACAGGCGAGTCGGCGATAATAGTTACCGAATGAACTCCGTTATCGGCGGGACTTCCCGTTCGGGGGTCGATAATGTGATGATATCGTATCCCGTCCTCGGAAATAAAATATCTCTCGTAATCTCCGCTCGTTACAATAGAGCAATCGGACAATTCCAACATACCTATAGTTTCGTTCTGGTTATAAGGATCCGCTATCGCTATACGCCACTTCCTCTGCCCGGCGTAAAGCCCGCCGACGACGATATCCCCTCCGCCGTTTATTAAGAAATCTTTAACGCCGGCGCTTTTCAGATATTCGGCAATTTCGCCTATAATAGCGCCTTTGGCGATGCCGCCGAGATCCAACGACGCGCCGTTCGATAAAGCAATCGTCTTATTATCAATCGTTACGTTTTTATAACCGACGTTTTTTAAAGCCGCAGATATCTCCTCTTTTCCCGGAATTCTATTATCGCCGCTTTCAAAACCCCACAATTCGATAACGTTATACAAAGTAGGATCAAACAGCCCTCCGGTTAATTCTGCATAATATAACGAGCTTTTAACCAATTCCAACGTAAAAAGGTCGGTTATATCTTCCTTTTTTGAAGTATTTAGTCTATAAACTGTCGAAATATCGTTTTTACAACTAACTTTTTTTTCAAGCTCGCCGGCTAATCCGAAACACTCCGCTAGAATTTTATTGGCGTTTTTTTTGTTATCGTATGAAAAGAAGGTAATAGCTAAATTTGTCCCCATAGCAAATTCGCTCTTCCCGTATTTTTTATAATCTTTTGAAAATAGCATAAAAGGGATAAATATAAGCGCAATAATAGTCTTTTTATTTAGCATAAGAATTCTTTCTCTCCGTATCTCAATATTTTATAAGGTTTCTTCGAAATATCGACAATCGTCGAAGGCTTTTTGGGCTGAAAATTTTCGTCTATTACTATCAATGGAACAAGTTCGCCAAATTTCTCGATTATCATTCCCGGGTCGTTAATCGTTTCTTCCCCTGAGAAATTTACGCTCGTCGATAAAAGCGGCGCGCCCAGTTTGCTAATAATAGTTTTGATAAAAACATCGTCGGGCATTCGAACTCCAATCGTTTGACCGCCGGAGCAGTTCAAAATAAACGTGATATTCCCCGGCCAATATTTAGACGTAATATCGGAATAAATTTCCGGGTCCGCGCCGAAATATTGTAATTGGTCAATATCCGAAATTAGATATAAAAACGGTTTATTATCCCGCTTTTTAACTTCGCGAACCCGATCTTCAGCGTCAGGTTTGGCTAAGAAGCCGTAGATAGTATCCGTAGGAGCGATTATTATCTCCCCTTTCGAAAGAGTCTCGACTATAACGTTATAATCCTCGACGCTATTTGCGTCGAAATATAGTATATTACTCATTTTTTTGCCCGCTAAATATTATCAATAAAACAAACATTCCAAAAAATGCAAAAAAAACTATTCGCGTCCAATTTTTTAGATTTGAAATCTTTTTTTCGATCTGAGAGCCGCTTTTTATCTCGTTCCATAATTTTTCTATCTCTTCCCTGCGTTTTTGTCCGTCGGAAATCTTTACCGCGCCGTCTATCTCGTCGATAATTTTAATTAAATTCAATTCGGGATTAACAAAATACCCCAATTTATTAGCAAGAGCCAGCGCCGTCTCGGGATTATTTTTTAATTGATAAATATAATCTTGTAACTCTTTTTTCTCCTTTTGGAGAGCAAGTTTATATTGATATAGCGCCTCTTTCTCCTTATCGACTCGATACCCCTCGATAAGCCCGTTCTGCCCTAGAATTATCTGATAAAAAATCACGCCGCATAGAGCGACAAAAACCAGAAAAAGAATTTTCTTCATTATTATTTATCTCAAAAATAAAAAAATCGCTTTACATTTTGGACTATAATAGTATATTATTGTAAAAATTAAAAGCAATATT
>JAGOCL010000273.1 GCA_017998755.1 Spirochaetota bacterium
CGAGTTACTGCCGCCGGTCGGTTCGGTTATAGCTCAAAAAACCGAAGATATAATCGGGCCTTACGAACTTCACGATTTCTTTTTATACTATTTTGTAAGATACAGGTTTGACGCTAAAAAAGTTTTATTTCTTGCTCAAAAATCATTTTCAGGAAAATATAACGATGAAGAGATAAAAAAGGTTTTGAAAATATTTATAAAAAGGTTTTTTCAGAATCAATGGAAGAGAGACTGCGTTCCCGCCGGCGTAAAAGTCGGCTCGGTAGATCTATCTCCGCGCGGTTCGTGGCGGATGCCGGCCGACGCCGATAGTTCTGGTTTTCTTGATTTTTAATTTAAGTTCTTAATTTCTTTAAACTTATCCAGTAAATTTTGCGCGTCGAGTATAAACGCAACCTCGCCGTTTCCCAGAAGAGTCGAGCCGGTGATAATCGAGCTCTTATTTAACGATTTGGATATAGGTTTGATAACGGCTTGGATATTCCCGATGATCTCGTCTGTCAGTATGGCGAGTTTGCCTTCCGCCGTCTGTAATATTGCAACTTGAATCTTATCATTTTCCGATTTGTCGTATTCGATGTTAGAAAAAAACTCGTCCATTTTTATTATAGAGAGGTATTCGCCTCTAAGATTGTAAACCATATTTTTATTAACCAATTCGGATAGAGTAGTTTCGAAACATTCCGCGATAAAACTCAGCGGTAAAACAAAATGATTGATCCCTATGCGAATTAAAAATCCTTCGATGATGGCCAATGTTAGAGGGAGCTGAATTCTGAAAGTTGTTCCGACATTCGCGGCGGTTATTATTTTTATAGAACCGTTTAGTTTTTTTATACCGTTTAAAACGGCGTCCATGCCGATACCGCGTCCGGATATCAGACTTGCCGATTCTTTTGTTGAGAATCCGGGTTCGAATATTAGTTTATATATGTCGTCGTCGGAATATTCGGTATTTTCTTTTAATAACCCTTTAGCGACGCCTTTTTTCAGTATCAAATCTCTGTCAAGACCTTTGCCGTCGTCTTCTATCTCTATTACTATCCGCCCGTTGTCTTGATACGATCTTAATATGATCTTGCCTTCGCGATTTTTGCCGGCTTTTTCCCTTATGTCGGGCGGTTCTATCCCGTGGTCGACCGAATTTCTTAAAAGATGAAGCAGAGGCTCTTGAAGCGAATCAAACATACTTTTATCAAGCTCCGTTCCTTCCCCCTCAAGCGTAAGAGATATCTCTTTGCCGAATTCCTTCGAAAGGTCTCTCACCATCCTGAAGTATTTTGCCAGAAGTTGACCTATCGGCACCATTTTTAAAGATAGAATGGCGTCGCGCATCTGACGCGATATTTTGTTAATGTTATACTGAATTTGGTCTAAATTTGCGTCTTCTATTTTCTTTTGCGCGTTATCAAGGTTAGAATTGGCAATAATCAACTCGCCGACTAGGTCTATCAACCAATCGATCTTTTTTGTCGATATTTTGATCTCTTCATCCATATTTATAGCTTTTTTGAGTTTATCCTGAGTTTTAAGAGTGAGACTTATATCTTTTTCAGTAATTTTCTTTTCATCTACCAAAACTTCTCCTAACTTCTTTTTTTCTTCAATCGCAGTATCCAAATCGCTTTTGTTTATGATCCCTTCGGTTATAAGTATCTCGCCGAATTTCAACGCGTCTTCCTTTTGAAGAATCTCAATAGAAATTTCATTTTGCCCTCTGAAAAATAAAAATATATCTTCGATAACGTTTACAGGATTTTCGGATTCGAGGAGAACTATCCACTTGAAATAACATTGACTGTAATCGAGCGATTCGTAGTTATCCGTTTTAGCTAATTTACCGACAATGTTTACGACTTTACCGGATTTGTAAATATCGTCGATAATCGACTCCGGGCTCCAAGAATTTGCGTACCTTTTTTCTGTTAAAGAAAACGTTATTCTATAATAGTTTTTCTCCGTAATTTTACTTTTTTTTTCGGACTGAACGGCGTCGACAGTTTCAAAAAAACCAAACTTAGAGTTTACCGACTCTTCGACTGTTTCTTTGTTTTCGTAAGTTTGTAATTTAGATAAATTGGCTTGGTAGTTTGCCATATCAATATCGGTTTTTAGTTTAAACATGGATTTGATCATACTTTTTATAAAATCAAGGTTTTCAAACAAAAATGAAAACGAAGATTTGTCTCTATTGTTATTGACGGCGTTTTTAAGAACAGATTCGTAATTATGTATATATTTAGGTAAAATATCGTCTCCCACCATTCCGGAAGATCCTTTTAAAGTATGCGCGGCTCTCAATAGGTCTTTTTGTATCTCTTCGTTATTAGGATTTCTTTCTAATTCGAGAATATCCGCTTCCATCCGCGAAATTATTTCTTCGCTTTCCGACAGAAAGGCCGCTTCCAATTGTTTTTGATAATCTTCTTTCATCTGGTTCCTCTTTCTGGGGTAATTAATTTAAAAATGAGAGACCGTATCTGCTTTCAAAGTTTGAAAAAGCGTCTGACTTTTTTTGCAGAAATAAATTATTCCCGGTAATACTGCGTTTATTTAATATTTTATGTAGAGAGATAAAAAAGTGTTGATATCCGAAAAAATCTATCTCTTTTACTTTTGATAAATCTAATTCTATAGAAAAGTATTTGTCTTTTGTATTTTCTATATCTATAAAGTATTTTTCCGTTTCAGGAATGGAGCTTTCTGTCAACGGGGTTTTTATCTCAATTTTTAGGACGTTATTACTAATTTTAAACATTTATCCTCGTTTTTTCTTTTCATGAAAAACCAGTACAATTCCAATGATATTTCCAGATCCGTCTTTTATCGGAGTCGCGTTTTCATGAATTTTTATTCTATCGCCGTTTCTTGATATTAATATAAGACTGTCAGATAATTCGATATTCTCAACGGCGCTGATAACTTTAGTTTTGACGTTTTCTTTATCTTCAATAATTTGAAATAAAGTATTCATCTTTTTACCTTTGGACTCGTCTTGTTTCCAGCCGGTCAGTCTTTCGGCGGTAGGATTCATAAATTTTATAAATCCTTTAGAGTCGGTAGCGATTATGGCGTCGCCTATACTGTTTAGTATCGCCGATATCCATCTTTCGCTGTCTTCAAGCTGTTTCTCCATTTTATTTTTATATAGCGCAATCTCAATATTCGTAAAAAGTTCTCTTTCAGTAAAAGGTTTGAGAATGTATCCGTAAGGTTCGGTTAGTTTCGCTCTATGCAAAGTCTCTTCGTCGCAATAAGCTGTGATAAATAGTACGGGAATATTCAGATGCATAATCATATCCGCCGTTTTTATTCCGTCTATGTCCCCTTTGATTCTTACGTCCATTAAGATTATATCCGGAATATCGTATTTAAGAAAATTAATCAAGTCTTCGCCGTTTGAGAATATTCCCGCGACTTGATACTTTAACGATAATAACATTCCTTTAAGGTCTTCTGCGACAAGAGATTCGTCCTCGACTATAACTATCTTCTTAATTTTGTTATCCATACAATATTCCTTTAAAATATTATAAAATAAAATGTTATAAAAAATCAAGTAAAATAATATTATTTTTAAATTTTGATAAATTGAAATTTTAGTTTGCAATATCCGAAAATTTTTTATACCATTCATACGGAGGCGAGTTATGAGTTTGAGTAAATCTATATCCGTATTAATTGAAGAATTGCAAATAAATGAAAAATCCGGAGCAAAATTATACGATTCTTTCTGGAAATATGTTGCAAAAACTTTAGCCGAAGACGGAATCGTTGAAATAAACGGAATCGGCGTTTTTTCGATAGTAAAAACTGAGCCGAAAGACGAAAAGTCCAAAGCGGAAACCAAAATAAATTTTACGCCGAGCGCCTCTTTTAAATCTGAAATAGGCGTAGAAATATAGGAGTTTGTAATGGCAACCAAAAATCTTAACGAGAAATTTATAGAATATTTGTATAAAAATAAAATAATTTCAAAAAATAATTTTAAAAAAGGGAAAGACCTCGAAAGTTTGGTAACAAAAGGCATTGTCGAGTCATTAAAAAAAGAGAACGAGCATCCTTTGTCGAATTTTGGCGCGTTTAGAAAAACGTCGGCTTACGTTTCCGGCCGAAACGTCAAGAACGTAGAGTTTATTCCGAACGAAACTTTACAGAAATCCATAACCGGTCGTTACGTATCAAAAGAGAAAGGACAAAATTCTTCAAAAAAAATTCTAAAAGTAATTTTTATTATTCTAGGGATATTGTTAGCGCTTTTTATTTTATTCGGCGTATTATTTACCTTTTGTAGAAACGATATTAATACTTATTTTGAGAATCAAAGGATCAAGAAAGAGATGGAGTCGCAGTATAAAAATAGGGATTTATCGAA
>JAGOCL010000274.1 GCA_017998755.1 Spirochaetota bacterium
GATCTAGACAACGACGGAACGGTCGACATACTCTTTCTTACTAGCGACGGCGTATATTACAGACCGCTAAATCTTGCTACTGAAAAAAAATATTACACATTTAACAAAATTGATTATATAAAGTCTGAGATAGTAGTTACTCAACCTGAGATTCTGACAAGCGTTGATATGATCATCGATTTAGACGGCGATAAAAAGAATGAATTAATATTTGCCAACATAAGAAATATTGAAATCTACGAAACAAGTAATTTCGCATTAATAGGTAAAATCCCAATTCATACGTTTCTTGAATTTGCCTTGATTCCCGGTCAATTTTATCCTCACTATATTTATTACACCTTGCCTATTATACTGGTAACAGATATTGACAACGACAATATAAAAGAAGTTATAGCAAAATTTCCGCGTTCGATTAATGTTTTTTCCTATGTAAAAAATGAATGGAAACAGAAATTAAAAGTCGATATGGCTAAGGATAACGTCTATTTTCTATCAAATTCGTTCGTAAAATTTACATTTCCGATAATAACAGATATGGATAGCGACAATATTAAAGAAATTGTAGTCTCATCGGCTAACCTAGATATGCCGCGCATAAAATTTGAAGCTATCGGAGACCTCTATTTTATGGATAAAGGCAATTTTTCTATCAATAAAAACAAACAAATTGTAATAAAGGGAATTCCCATTAATTTACCGTATTTCCTAAATGTAGGCGACGATAAATATAAGGATTTCATTATTCCTTCGGTTCCGTTCAATTTAGTCAGCATTTTTCAATTATTGTCGGGCGGAGGCGGAATCGACGTTCCGTTTACTTTTTACGAACAAACCGAAGAACGTTTTGAAAATAGAAAAGGGAAGAAACTCTTTGATATACCTTTTAGGATAGAGAATATGATGTCTTTTATTGAAGAACTTCCTTTTGATCAGTATAAAGACAGATCTTACCCTGATTTTTACTATTTTCTTCATGGTAAAAAAAATAAAACTGTAGATATTCTTTATTATACTTACGTTGATAGTAAGTCAAGGTATATATCCGAAGTTATTAAAAACTTTGAAATACCCGGTTACAGAGCCGATTTACCGGCAAATTTGAAATTAGGCAAATTTTCCAAGAATCAGAAAAAAGACGTATTATTTATTATTCATAAAACTTTTTACATATTAAAAAGAAATTAAGCGCCGGAGAGAGTGGTGAAAATAAAAAAAATGAACATTTTTAACAAGCTAGGCTTCTTTTTGTTTGGGATCGCTCTTTACGGCGCGGGAATAATTATTTTATTAATTGCAAAGATCGTAGAGTTTAACAAAATTTTATTTAAGAATAAAAAATCCCCCGCTTAGGAGAAAACCATGATACCTGAAAATATCGTTAAGTATTTAAGAAAAACAAAATCTAAAGTATTTGGAATAGCTCGAAAGGTTCTAGGATGGACTTTTGGAAGTATAGCGGGATTTTTTTCGCTTTTCGGTATTGTAACTCTGTTTACGTTACCTTTGGTACCTTTTATCGGAGTTATATTTCTTACCGTTGGAGGCATTTTCTGGATAATAACTGTAGCGGTTCTAAGAGGATTATCCGATATTGACTATAGTCATAATAAAGATTTAAAAGAATGCAAAGATTTATATAATAAAATCGTCGTATGCTTTAAAAAAAGTAAAATCAAAAACGAACTTCAATCGTACGGCTCTACTATAAAAGACGAACTTGAGAACGCTAAAATTGTAGCTGCAAAAATTAGCGACGTATCAAAAATTTTGAAACACAAAGAATGGAACGAAGATATTGTTAACGACAGACTATCCGATGAAGAGAAAAAGAGTTCGCCCGACGTCTATCTTGTGAAAAGTCTAGCAGAGCAACTTGAAAATATTAAAAAAATAAAAGGTACCGATAAAACTTTGCGCGATCAGTTGACAAAAATAAAACTAAATCTCAATTCTATCTACGCCAAGATTTTGGTTATCGATACAAACGATAAAACAAATTTCGATAGAATAGAGTCGGATATACAAGAAATACTCGACAGAAAAATTATGGTATCTAAATTTGAAAAAGAGTTAGACGACGAATTAAAGATATTATAGGGGTTAGAAATGGATATCAATATAAGAAACGCGACGGTTATGGATGAAAACAGAATATTAGAACTAATAAATTCTCACGCGGCTCAAGGCTTAATGTTATCGAAAACTCCTTATAAAATTTACTGTAATATTCAGAGCTTTTTCGTAGCGGAAGACTCGAACGGTAAAGTGATTGGATGCGCGTCTTTAAGCGTTATGTGGAAAGACGCCGCTGAAGTAACGTCTTTAGCGGTAGATAAGGATTATTTTGGAAAAGGCGTCGGAAGGTCTTTAGTCGAAAAGTGCATTGAAAGAGCCCGGATTCTAAAAATTGAAAAACTTATAGCTCTTACTTACCAAGATAAATTCTTTGAGAAATTAGGTTTTAAACCATTCAATAAGGACACGTTCCCCAGAAAACTATGGAGAGAATGCCTCGAGTGCCCCAAACTTGAAATGTGCGACGAAAAAGGTTATATGTACTTATTATAAAGTTCCATTGTCTTATCTAACGTTATATTTATGGAGCTTCCGGCAACTAGTATTCCGTCTTCGTGTCCGCTCATAGCGATAACGATTGGATCAGATTTAGAATTATTTTTAATTAATTCAATTAATTCTTTATATAAAGCGCGGCTTCCATATTCCGCATTGGGCGAAGTAGCCATATAGCCGTTTTTTATTAATTCAAGCCACATTATTTTTTGATGAATATGAATTACGCAATTTATCGACTTATTAAACGTATAAAAAGCTGAATGCGACAAAGTCTCAGATGAAGGCTCTATACCTCCTTTGCATTTTACAGAATTATTATTAAAATCAGAATCTTCAATAACGCTCCAAAAAGAGCCGTTCAAACTTTCCAAATGTCCCGTTTGAGAGCCGGATATGAGAAATTCTTTCTCATTCAACTTTTTACTAATATTCCCATAACCCAATTTGAGATCTGCGTAAACTCCGATCAAATTATAATCACGCAATATTTTTCGGGCTTTATCTATATCTTCGTAAAGTGACGCCTCGATTGAGAAATTTTTTATCCGTCGCTCAATCTTAAACTTAATAATCCCCTCTTCCATTTTAGTACTGTCCTATGCCTAAAATCTTATATTTCGAATCTATGTCTGATCTATCCATTATAAAAACGCAATTCTTCTTATTCGGATTAAGCGGAAAGACCGATCTTGAGATAACCTGAAAAGTTATCTTGTCAAATTCGTCGGAACTAATCTGCCAATTTTTGAAAATTCTAACGTTTGTATCGTCAAAGGGTTTAATAGTTCCCGTATCTATAACCTCTTTTACCGTTTTAATTTCAGAATTCTGACTAATCCAAATTTGAAAGTTTTCATATATTGCGGACTTGGATAGTATCATACCATATTCGTCGAACCATACGTCGTTATAAAAATAATCTATCGCATTTTCAATATCGCCCTTTATTAGACTTTCGACTATATCTATGATCACATTTTTAGGCGAATCGTTTGGTAATAACGTTTTTTCAGTTTGCTTTTTATCTACTTCATAAATAAGAAATTTTTCATTAGTCCTGACAAACTTTAAGATTAAATTTCTATCTATACTAGGTAAAAAAAGATTTATATCTTTATCAAAATTTACTACTACCAGATATTTGTTACTATCAATTTTTTCAATTTTTTTCGAATAATTTGGAATATTTATCTCTTTATTTTTATCGAGCCATCCGGTTATGGTTTCTTGAATTTCGTAGTTAGAAATATTAACGCTTTCATAACGAACAAAAATTATTTTTTCAAAAAAACCGGAGCTTTTCTGAACGTCTCTCTGTTTTATAGCTTTGAAAAAATCGTCGATTGAGTTAGATAACTCAAGAAGGTAATCTGCCGGTATTTCCTCTACATTATTAACAAAAGAAGAGCTAGCGTTTTCAGTTTTTTTTTTCCGTCGTCGTTTAAAGAAACGTTATTCGACTCGGATTTTGTCGACTCGTCCGACGATACGTCTTCGGAGGCTTCCTCTTTAAATATAGAATTCCAATCGATGTTAATAGTTTTAGGAGGAATGGACAATTCCCCTTTTGCATATTTCTCAACGTCCGCTTCTATTTTTTTCGCTTCGTTCAGATAACTTTTCGCTAATTCGTCTTTCTTTAAGTTCTTATACTTGATAGAAACCTCGTAATAAGAAATCGCTAAAAGTATCCTGTCTCTATCTGTAAGTTTCTCATAGTCGCTCTTTTGAATAGGCGATAACGCAATAGCCGAAAACAACGCGAAAACGACAAATAATCTCTTATATGAATTG
>JAGOCL010000006.1 GCA_017998755.1 Spirochaetota bacterium
TTTGAAATTGGTCGTTGGCGCAATCGAAAACCAGAACCGACTCAAACGGTTTAACGCACTCCTCGTAAATATCGTCCATCGTTTCAAAACGTCGCTCGTCTTTTATTAAGTCCCTAGTCGGCAAATCTGTATAAAAAACCTTATCTATGAACTTTCGCGTAAAAAGGAAACCGTTCCACGATTGATTTAACTTCTCGTAAGGGACAAACCCCTGACTTGCTTCTGTTAACGCTCTAACGATAGCGATCCTCTGATCGAAATGACAACCGCTCGACGCGAAAAGCTTGAAATTATACTCGCTATTCTCCTGTCTTACGATATAACTGTAAAACTTCACATTGTTTATACTAACAGAAACGTCGATTATTTCAAATTTTGTGAAATTTTGTGAAATATTACTAATAATCGGTTCCAGATCTGGAAACAATTTTACGATCGATTCGATAGAAACAATAAAGGGATCGATTTTATTTATATCGTTAAATATGCTCTCGTCGAAGGAGTATAAAAGGCGCGACGCTTTGTAACTAATATCTTCCGCGGTCGCGCCCAAAGCTTTGATTACAAAAAGCGTTTGCGTATATCTTTCGACTAACTCAAATATTCCGTGAACTATCGCCTCTTTTTCTTCGTTGCCCGCCGAATAACCGTTCGAGCTTAGGAACAACAGTCTGATCGGGAAAAGGATTTCCTTGCCAGATTTTATGTCTTTTACATTTACAAACGAAGATTCCTCGTCGGCTTTCTTTCCGGCTAAAACCGGTTTTATATATTTCAATAAATTAGCGCTATTTTTTTCGACGTCGTCGAGGTATTCCGAATATGTTTTTAGTATTCGGTCGGGAGTTATCTCATATATCTTAAACTCTATAGATAGTCGCTCAAAAAACTCCATAAACAAGCTCGCCATGCACTGGATTTTTGAAACCCCTTTTCCGCTAACTTTTTTAAACCAAAACGTTTTGGCGTCTTTGAGGTAAGGGAAGCTCTCCGGGAAATAGTCGTATAAATTCTCCTGAGCGCTAAACAAGCTCGACGCCCAAACGCCAAATTCCTCGTCGTTTCGGAATTCGTATTTTACTATGCCGTTTTCTTCGAATTTGAATTTTTCAAATATCTCCAAACATCTTTTTACCGTTACCTCAGGATGGCAAGTTTTTAGCGCGTCGAAACTATACATTTGTTATTCTCCTCGATCTATAAATGAAATACTTCGTACCGCTTTTTTAATATTTATCGCCTAAAATGTCAATTTGAATTTGTAGATTGATATACAAGCGATATTAAATATTGAGGTTTAACTTTAAGTAATATTAACTATTATTAATTTGATTATTTATATCGCATAGGTTAAAATTATACCGTATTTTGATAAAGGAGTTTGTATGAGTAGAAACGTTTTATTATTTATCGCTTTTTTTGTCGGATGCATCGGTATAGGGGTGATTTGGGAGATAATGAGGACAAGATGCCCTTCGTGCAAAAAATTGTTCGCAAGAGTTATCGATAAGTCGCAGTCGGGATTTCACACTAACGTTAAGCGCGGAGAGTTTGTAACCAATAAAACTACGGTTAGTCAATGTAAGTGTAAATTTTGCGGGTTTGAATGGGAACAACAATATACTACCAGAAAAAGATAGGAAGCGTTTGTCGTAAATATTTTATAACCTTTCAGGGAAATTTTGAAAAAATAATTATTAAAAAAATTCAATAATTAAAAAATATATATTATAATCATTTCGAATTGATTTTATTTTCGTCGTAAGGGATATTATGATTTCCGGTATCGGCAATTTGTCTGTTATTTTCATTGTTAACGACTCTACAAGTTATATCGATATAGCCGATAAATTATCGGCCGAATATAACGCGCATACGATCGGGGGGTATTCCGATTTATTTAGCTCAAATATTATCGGCGAGGAGAATTTTCTTTTCCTTGATTATGAAGAGCGTTTGATTCCCGATATCGAAGACGAATTAGAAACGTTACTCTCAAGAAATCCCAATTTTAAGATATTTGTTCTAACGAAATACGTCAAAGATAGTAGTATAACGTCTTT
The DNA here is from genome assembly GCA_017998755.1 of Spirochaetota bacterium. GTDB lineage: Bacteria > Spirochaetota > GWE2-31-10 > GWE2-31-10 > MWDO01 > MWDO01. Next base: position 2,064 of record JAGOCL010000006.1, read on the forward strand.
GTACGATAAAGGATTAATTCATTGCGTTATTGAAAAACCTTGTTCTATAAATATAATAGAGTCGGCTATCGACAAAGAACTGGAGATATTGTATCTAAAAAAAGAGCTTGTTAAGACAAGAAAGATTTTGGAGGATAAGAATAAAACTATTTACGATTTCATTTCTTCCATAGATAAGGAGATGCGCTCTTCTATAAACTCGGCGCTTGGGTTTATACAGCTTGCCGGTAAAACTCAACTAAATTTAAAGCAAAACGAGTATATAACAAAGATTCAATTCTTCGTCAACGCTATGATGGGTATTCTTAACGATCTTGAAGATTTCTCAAGCTTGAATTCAGGAAAATACAACATTGAAACGGTTGAATTTCATCTGAACGATATATTTGCTTCCGTTTCAAATATGATAGGGGTCAAAGCTCATAATAAAAATATCGAAATCATTTACAACGCCAACAAAGATATCCCTCAATATCTTGTCGGTCCTCAGATGATCTTAGAGCAGTTGTTGATAAATTTATCGGAAATACTAATTAATTATTCGGAAGACGGCGAGTTTCTTTTTTTAATAGATAAAATTGACCAAAGAGACGGCGAGGTTACGATAAATATCCAGTTGACCAGCTTATGCGCCTTTATCGACGCGGCCGAAGAAGATAGTATAAAAAATATAATCTTTTCGCCGGATTATTCTATGGATTCTATCGATAAATACGATATTCTATTTATATTAGGATTAAGTAAGAAGTTGACGGAAGTCGTCAACGGCTCGTTAAATTTTAAAAAGCAAGACGATAACTCCGCCACTTTCGAATTTAGCATTAATTGTTCTATACTCCAGAAAGAAAAAGACAATTTATACAATCCTCCCGAGCATATCAAAGGGATGAAAGCGCTTGTCGTAGAAAATAATGAAATATCGAGAGATATTCTGGTCAATTTTCTCTCCTCGATGTCGTTCAGAGTATCGGCCGTCGCGTCGGGTAAAGAGGCGATTTCTGAAATGGAGAAGGCCGTTGAGAAAGACCCTTACAAACTGGCGATTATGAATTTTACGCTACAGGATATGAGCGGAATCGCCGCCGTTAAAAGTATAAATAACGATTTTACAATCAAAACCAAACCTAAGATTATCATATCGACGGCTTACGGTAGAGAGCAGATATTCAAGAATATTGATAATACTAACATCGACGGATTTTTAATTAAGCCGGTCAATCCCGATATTCTTTTTGATACTATTATTAATATTTTCTCCGACGGCGACTCTGACGGATCTAATATTTCGGATAGAATCGATTCGGCGAATAGCGGCTTTGGAGCGTTGAAAGATACCGCCGACGAATCTTTGGAAGCCCTAGATATCAAACCGATAAATATCGAGATAGGACTGGGTAGAATAGGCGGAAATGGGAATTTATACAGAGTGATACTTCTGAAATTTTACAATACTCACAGAGATACGAGCGCCAAATTGAAGTACGAGATAGAAAACAACAATCAGAAAGTCGTCGAACGAATCGTAACGGCGTTGATGAACGTATCGGAAAATATAGGCGCGACAGATCTGTTTAAAAAATCAAACGCCTTTCTTAACGAGATAAAAAACCGTCCGAATTATATAAACATTAAAATCTTTAACGAACTTGAAAAGTCGTTAAAATTAGTTTTAAACTCGATAAGTCTTTTAGACCGAAGAGGCGAAATCCGAAAAAGCGACGAGGATAAAAACGTTTAATTTCCTTGATTAAATCTTGAAATTCTGTTATTATTTAACTCGTTTTTAATATATCGAAAAGTTATAATTTACTTATAAATTTTACTAAACCGCTTTGCTATGAGGAAAAAAAATGAAAACTTTAGGACTTTGCATTGGAGCTTCGACAATCTCTTTTGTCGGGCTGGACAAAACAAACGACGTTGTAAAAATGATAGAACAGGAGACGATATTTCACGAGGGAGACTCAAAAGGGGAGTTAGTAAAGTTACTAAAAAAAATTGATATTAATAAATACGATAGATTTTGCGTAACAGGAAGGAAATTTAGAAAATATGTGAATTTATCCGAGATTACCGAGCCGGAAGCTACCGAATACGCTCTAAACGAGCTGATAGAGGATAAGAACGCTTATAATCTGTTGATAAGCGCCGGAGGCGAGACTATAATGGTCTACGAACTCAAAAACGGCAGAATATTTAACGTATTTACGGGAAATAAATGCGCTTCCGGCACCGGGGCTTTCTTTTTGCAACAATTGGGCAGGATGGCTTTGGACGTTGGGGATCTGGAAGACGAATATAGCGAAGAAGATATTTACGACATATCGGGAAGATGTTCGGTTTTTTGCAAATCCGATTGTACGCACGCTCTTAATAAAGGGGTAAATAAACGTTCCGTCGTATCGGGCTTATGTAAGATGATGGCTTTGAAGATTACCGAGCTTTTATCTTCGAAAGACGAAAAAAAAGCGATTATGGTCGGCGGAATATCAAAAATCAAACCTATCGTTAAATATGTAAAAGATTCTTTGGATTCCTTAAAAATTCTCGATCAAAGCGGTTATTTTGAAGCTTACGGGGCGGCTTTGTGGGCTTTTGACCATGAAACCAAGAAATTCCCGGGGATCGATAAAATAATTATCGAAGGTAAAACTTCGTTTGATTTCTTAAAGCCGTTATCCGAGTCTGAAAGTCTCGTAACGTTTAAAAGCGTGGAATATTCTACTGCGGCGGACGGCGACGAAACTATATTGGGGGTGGACATCGGTTCCACGACTACGAAAGCAGTTTTGATGCGTAAAAAAGACGACGCTATTTTGGCTTCGATATATCTGAAAACAAACGGCGATCCGATTGGCGCTACTAAGTTATGTTATAAATCGATACTTGAACAGATAAACGGTAAAAAAGTCAAGATTATCGGGCTTGGAACGACTGGATCGGGGAGAAGTATTGTCGGAATTCACGCTTTTACCGAATCAATTTATAATGAGATAATCTGCCACGCCGCGGCAAGCGTTTACTTTGATAAAGACGTAGACACTATATTTGAGATTGGGGGACAAGACGCCAAATATACTTATATAACTCAGGGGATTCCCTCCGATTACGCTATGAACGAAGCCTGCTCCGCCGGTACGGGAAGTTTTCTGGAAGAGGCGGCTAAAGAGGCGCTAAATATCGACGTTAAGGACATCGCTCCGATAGCTCTGCGATCAAAAAGACCGCCGAATTTTAACGATCAATGCGCCGCTTTTATATCTTCCGATATTGCCACGGCTTTTCAAGAAGGTATCGATAGAGTCGATATCATCGCGGGGCTGGTATATTCTATATGTCTAAACTACAATAACAGAGTGCGGGGATCGCGCCCTTATGGAAAGAAAATATTTATGCAGGGCGGGGTATGTTACAACAAAGCGGTGCCTGTCGCGATGGCTTCGCTTCTTGGAACCGAGATCGTAGTTCCGCCGGAACCGGGGCTTATGGGAGCTTACGGTTGCGCTCTCGAGATAAAGAAACGTCTCGACAACAATCTTTTGAAAGAATCTGAATTTGATCTTAGCGCGTTGATAAATAGAGAGATAAAATACGGTCAATCTTTTATATGTCAAGGGGGAAAAGAAAAGTGCGATAGAAAGTGCGAAATCTCAATGATCGAGCTAGACGATAAAAAATTTCCTTTTGGCGGCGCTTGCAACAAGTATTACAATATTATTCATAAAATAGAAGATCAGTCTGAGACAAGAGACCTTGTCGCGGTAAGAGAAAAGATGATATTTGAAGAATTTGCTACCCCTTCGGGGAATGCCGATAAAAATAGCAAAGTAATAGGAATAAACCGGACGTTTTTAACGAATATGCTGTATCCGCTTTATTTTAACTTTTGGGATCAGTTGGGGTACAACGTCGTTTTATCCGACGAAATTACTCTAGAGGGCAGAGAAAAAAGAAAATCGGCGTTTTGCTTTCCGGCCGAGATCGCGCACGGCTCTTTCGACAATTTGTTAAGTAAAAAGCCGGACTATATATTTATGCCTCATATACTTCATATTCCCGTTTACGGTAGTCTTGAAAATAACAAAGCTTGCGTTTTTATACAAGGAGAGCCGTATTATCTGAAAGAGGCGTTTAAAGATAGGCAAATGCCTGAAATTTTAGTTCCGATAATAGATTTTCAAAAACGCGTGGATTCGACAAAAAGCGAATTCGTTAAGATTGCGGTCGGCATGGGAGCGGACAGAAATAAAGCTAACAAGGCTTTTGATTTTGCGTCTTCGACTATGATCGGGTATTTCAAGAAAGCGTGGGATATCGGTAAATCGACGATTGAGAAACTTGCGCAAAATCCCGACGAATTTGCCGTAGTAATGATGGGAAGATGGTATAATGCGCTCGCTAGAGAGGCGAATATGTCTATACCTCATAAATTCGCTTCAAGAGGAATAACCGTCATACCTTTTGACTTCATTCCATTTGATTATGAAAATCTTGGGCTTCATATGCATTGGGGTATCGGTAAGATCGCTTTGCAGGTATCAAAATTTGTGAAGAAAAACCCGCAATTATTCGGCGTTTATATAACAAATTTCTCGTGCGGTCCGGATTCGTTTTTGGTGCCGTATTTCCGCGACGAGATGGGGACCAAACCCTCTCTTACGCTTGAACTAGACAGCCACACCGCCGACGTAGGTTTGAACACTCGAATCGAGGCGGCAGTCGATATTATACGGTATTACAGACAACTAAAACTGGACGCAAAAGAGGAGATAAACGATTTTGTTACCGCCAAAACTATTTATAAAGGTAAGGACGTTTATGTTCGCGATTCGCATGGAGAAGAGCTCTATATTAAAGATAAAAACGTTACTTTTCTATTTCCTATGATGGGGCGGTTCTTGATCGACGCGGGGGTTGCGAGTCTTAACGGGCAGGGGTTTAACGCTAAAATGGTTGATTTTCCGACCCACGAGTCGCTTGCGATAGGGAAGGGAAATTCGAGTTGTAAAGAGTGTCTGCCTTATATTATTTTGGTCGGATCTCTTTTGGAATATGTCAAGAAATATAAGAAACCCGAAGAACGCGTCGCATTTTTCGTAGTCGGCGATCCGGCTCCCTGCAGAGTCGAACAGTATCAGGTAGGAATAGAGAAGGTTCTGAAGAAAAATAAAATAGAAGACGTCGCCGTTCTTACTATGCAATCCACAGAAGGATTTGCAGGGATGGGGCTTATGCCGATGTTAAACGTATGGAAAGGATTTATTTTGGGCGACGTTTTTTCTCAAATTCACTCGGCGATACTAACCTTGGCTAAAGACAAGAAATCCGCGTTAGAGATATTTGAAGGAGAATGGGCGAAGATTTTAGACAATTTCAGAGGGAAGGAGAAAATTTCTCTTATGAAAAGGTTGAATTTAGCCGCAAAAGAGCTTAATAAAATAGAACTTAACAAAACTATAGAAGAAGCGATGAGAATTACTATTACCGGCGAAATGTACGTTAGAAACGAAGAATTCTCAAGAAAAAGAATAGAAGAGACTCTTGCGAATATGGGATTTGTCGCGCGTATAACTCCGCTAATCGAATGGATATACTATATCGACTATATGATGTGGAAGAACTTTGCGAAGGACGACACCTCGATTTTTAAAAGAATTTTCTTCTTAATAAAAAGGAAGGTAGAATCGAGTTTTGAGCGGAAGATCAAAAAGATTTTCTCAAAGAACACAAAGCTTTACGAATACGATCCGATTGATATAAAAGCCGTTTTGAAATCGTCCGAAAAACTTGTCAATAAAAAACTAATCGGCGACGTCGGTATAACCATTGGAGTTGGGCTTAGGGATTCGTTAAAAGAATCTTGCGGGATAATATCTCTCGGACCTTTTGCTTGTATTCAAACTAGAATGGCCGAGGCGATATTGAATAATAATATGACCGTCGCGGGAAAATTGCAACATCAACCGGAATCGGTTTTTGGAAAAGGGATACGCGATCTTGACAAAGATATGCCTCTTCCGTATCTGGCTATAGAGTCCGACGGTAATCCTTATCCGCAACTTATAGAGGCGCGGTTGGAAGTTTTTGCGTTACAGGCAAGGAAAATCGGCGAATTAATGCATAAAGCGAAAAAAGAGAATAAAAAATAGTTCCGAACGGAGGTATGAATTTACAGGCTTTTAGCGAATTCTTCAATTATTTCAATTAATTTGAATTCGTTTAAAGGCTTGTCGAGACAGTACTTAGCCGTCCCTTCTTCGATTGCGTTTTGGACTTCTTTGTCCTCAAGAAATCCCGAATGTATTATCGGTAAAATGTTTTTTAATTTTAGCTCTTTAACTTGACGAAGCAATTCCACGCCGCTGATTTTAGGCATCCTTTGGTCGGATATTATTACGGAGACGTTATTCTTTTTTAATATCTCAATAGCGTCAAATCCGTTTGTCGCGGTATATATTTTAAATTTTTCTTTAAACAGTAGTTCAAACGACCTTAAATTTAGAAATTCGTCGTCGACATACAAAACGTTAATTCTAGTTATATCCATTTTACTCTCCTAACTCTGAATCGGCAATATTACCTTGAAGGAAGTTCCGGACTTACCGTCGCTTTCTACTGAAATGCTCCCTTTATGTTCTTTTATTATACTGGAACATATTGCAAGCCCCAGTCCGCTACCTTTATTTACCTCTTTTGTAGTAAAAAACGGATCGAAGATTTTATTTTTAATATCTTCTTTTATTCCTATGCCGTTGTCTTGAAAATTTATTGTAACCGTATTGGCTTTTTCATCGTATGAGGTGGTAATAACGATTTTTCTGTCAATTTGTTCGTCGGATTTTAAATTCGCATCTTCTATGCCGTCGATGGCGTTAGATAAAATATTTAGAAAAACTTGACTCATTTTAGCGGGATGGCACAAAGTTTTGGGAATAGGGTTGTAATTCTTTTCTATTAAAATTCTTTCTTTATATCGGTGATAAAGAATCAATAGAGATGTGTCTATCAATTCGCTAATAGCGCTCGAAACCAGTTGGTCTTTATCGACTCTCGAATAAATTCTAAGACTTTTTACGATGTTCGTTATATGATCGATACCGGTCGTAATATTATTGAATATTTCAGGAACATCCTGCGTCGTTTTTCTTACTTTTTCAATATTTTCATCGATAGAGGCAAACATTTCCGACATGCTAATAAGTTTATCCGTTCGTTCTTTCAACGCAAGGATGCTGTTTGAGATAAAATTAATCGGATTATTTATCTCGTGAGCAAGTCCCGAAGTTAAAACTCCTAGAGCGGCCATTTTCTCAGTTTGGATAAGTTGTTCTTCTTTTATTTTTAATTCTTCCAACGCAAGTTGAAGTTTCAACGATTTTTCGCGGAGCCTGATATGATTAATAATACGAATTTCTACCTCTTCTACTTCAAACGGCTTGGTTATATAATCAACCCCGCCGGCTTTAAACGCTTGAATTTTATTGAAAGACTCGGATAGCGCGCTCAAAAATATTATCGGGATATCTTTTATATCTTTTTCTTTCTTAATCGCTTTGCAGACTTCGTACCCGTCCATAATCGGCATATGTATGTCGAGAAGTATCAGATCCGGCGGGAGAGTTTTGACGCTGTTAAAGGCCTGTTCGCCGTTTTTTGCCACTCTGACGTTATAACCCATTTTTTCAAGCATGCTTCCCAATATTTTTAAATTGTTTGGGTTATCGTCCGCTATTAAAATTGAGTAAGCGCTTTTTTGATCGTTTGATTTCATCTATTCCTCCAATATCGCGTCGATTATTTTGGTTATTCTTTCAAATTCATATTCTTCAATCAAAGAAGTTAGATATTTTGACAGAGATAATTTAGATTGATCGAAAGAATTTAATATTTTTTTTAACTCGGTAATATCGCCGATTAAAATATTATTTTTAATATCTCTAAGAAAATCCTCTGTTAATTCCGACATCTCGTTTTTTAAGTACTCGTTAGTAATTATCGGCGCATTTTCATTAATTTGTTTATCTTCAAACAAATATTCTATATTTGTTAATTTTTTTATCTCCTCGAGAATCTCGTTTTGTCTAAACGGCTTTCTTAAAAACGAATCGGCTCCTAGATCCAATACGGTTTTTTTATCTTCCTCAAGAGCGCTAGCAGTTAAAACTATTATTTTGTAGTCGGAGCCGTTTGGCAATTGTCTGATCCTTTTTATAACCTCTTTTCCGTCCATTACGGGCATTACGATATCTAACAACATTATATCCGGCTTCCATTCTACGGCGTATTCTATCGCGCTCGCTCCGTTATCGCATTCTTTTGTAACAAAACCGATTTTTGAGAGCATTCTTACGAGAATATCCCTGTTTGTGTCTCTATCGTCGACGATAAGTACTTTTATTTCGCGGGAAGAGTCTTTTATACCGACTACGTTTCTTGTATCGTATCTTGTCTCCGTCTCCTTTTCGTTTCCAATTTTAAATTTGAACGTAAATTTAAATTCGCTACCGACTCCCAATTCGCTTTCAACTTCTATATCGCCGTAAAGGAGTTTGGCAAATTTTTTACTAATCGAAAGCCCAAGCCCGCTTCCCCCTTCGTCTCTGCCCGCTTTTGATTGCTCGAACGAACCGAATATTTTTTTTATATCGCCGGCGGGAATTCCCACGCCGGTATCTTTTATAGAAACTATCATTTTATTAGAAATCAAAGGATCGATACGGCAATTAATTGATACGTTTCCTTCTCTGGTAAATTTGATCGAATTGCCGACAATATTAATAATAACCTGTTTTATTTTATTTAGATCGCTTATAATATGACGAGGAACGTTTTGGTCTATTTCTGCGGAAAATATTAGTCCTTTAGTATCGGTTTTTACTTTAAACATGCTTTTAACGTCTTCTATTACCTTGTAAAAATCAAACGTTTCAATTTTCATTTCGGTTTTACCGGCTTCAATTCTTGACATTTCAAGAATTCCGTTGATTAATGTCAGTAAATGCTCGCCGCTGTTATTTATAATTTCTATTTGCTTTTTGAATTCTTCTTGCAAATCGTCTTCTCTTTGAAGAAGTTGCGAATACCCGAGAATGGCGTTCAGCGGCGTTCGTATCTCGTGAGTCATGTGGGCTAGAAAAGAGCTTTTTGCTTTATTTGCCTTGTCTGCAATAAATTTTGCCTTTCTAAGCTTCTTACTTATAATATTTTTCTCATTTATCTCTTGTTTTAAAAATAAATTTGACTTTTTAAGTTGAAATGTTCGTTTTTTTATATTACGCTCAAGATTATTAACTGAGTCAAGAAGTATCGCGTAAAATCTTTCAAGTCCGGATACAAGAGTAAAAAACAGCATAAAGATTGTAAATATTGAAATCATCCAGGAATATGAACTGAAAGTATCCGCTTCTTCCAGCAATCTGATTTTGAGTATATTTAAGTTAATTAAAATTCCGAATAAAAGGGTTATCAATAAACCGGCGGATAAAATCACAATGCCAAATTTTTTACCTTTAAGGATCGTAATAAGTATGCTTGCCGTTAAAAAAAACATTGTTCCTATTCCGACGAGCCGCCAAATTTGCAAACTTGCCAATCCAAAAAAGAACAGCGTCGTCGTTAAAATAACTATTTTATATTTTTCGTTGATTCTTTTTCTATAGACGGCGGTAAGAAGTAGGATTATCGAGGTTGCGACAATCGATAACAACGAGAAATTCCATTTGGTAAAGATGGATTGATAAGCCAAAGAGAGAAGTACGGGAATAGAGAAAACAGAAAAAGAAATTAGCGCCGTATTTAAAATATTATCTCTTGCGCTAGAAATCGATTTGTATTTTTTTAAGTGGTTGGAAAAATTGTTTGAGTATTTGTTGTCCGACAATAGTAAATATGCTGTTAATAACGCAATAAATAGAGATATAATTATTATTATCAGTAGAGTTTTAAACCAATAAGGGATTTTACTCTCTTTTTGAATTTGTTTCAGAATGTATTTGTCGAAAGATTTATAATAAATTCCGTTTCTGTCCTCTTTTAATTTTAATATATTATGATCGAGTCTGGAAATAAGATAATTCTTTTGTTTATTGTTTTTGGAAATTCCATATAATAAGGAAGAAGGGTTGAAAACTATAGGAGTTCGGTTGACGTTGAATTTCTTTTCATTCTCCAAGCCGTAAAGTCTGTTTACGACGGCTATATCGGCTTTACCCGAATCGACGAGCTGGAAAGCTTCTTCGTAACTTTCGGTAAATATGTATTTAGCCGTCATGCCGAATGATTTTATAATGTTTATAATTCCTTGATCGCCGGTTGTGTGTATGCTCTCTTTTAACGTCGCGATGATTTTTTTATCAAGGTCTAGCGTCGACGAGATATTTACGTCGGGAGCGCAATAAACTACTCCCCAATTAAATAAAACGGCCTCTTTATTGAAATCGTAAATTAATTCTCTTTCTTTAGAATAAGCTAAGTCCGGTAAAATATCTATTTCATTATTAATCAACCTTTCCAGACATTCGTTCCAAGTACCCGAAATAAATTCGAGATCCCATAATTCAGATTTGGCTATAGCGTTTAGGATATCGATATGAAAGCCGTAAGGTAGACCGTCTTCTCCGATTATAATTTTTGGAGGATTATGATAAACTCCGATTTTGATAGTTTTATGCTCAAGTTTTTCCGGTATAACGCCCGTTTTAGAGGTTAACAATAAAATTGCGATAAAAATTGAAAGTTTTAAAAAATATTTGTTCATAACAATAATAATAATACTTATTAAAATTTAATTTGTCAAATACTTAACAAAATAAAATAAAAAAAATAATAAATTTTATTGACATAAATTACCGATTATGATAAAAAGCATGACCCTTAAATAAATCGAGGGTTTCCAAAGAGATTCTTTAGAGAGTTTTTCGGAAGCGCAGATTTGCAAGATATAAAGTTGCAAAAAAATATTGACATAAATCGAGAAATTAGGTATATTGTTAAACGTAAGATTGACGATAGATAGATAAGCGATATAGCGAGCCGGAACTATACGGCGTTTAGTTATAGATTGTAGAGCGGATAGTATCTGCGATACTAATTTAATAGAAGATTCAAAAAAGATTAGCGTTATTCTATTGTTTAATTTTAAGATTTAAAAGAGATAATTAAATAGCCGGTTTTAGCTGTAAGGTTGAGATTGGTTTTTTTAAGAATTAAATTGTTCTTTGAAAAGAAGCTATAAATGTGAAGAGAAGGTGTGAATAAGACCTTGTCAATTTTTAACGAAAGTTATATTTTTTGAGAAGAGAAAGTCAAAAGCGAGATAAATAAGCTAGGAAACAATTTATTAAAATAAAGATATATCGGACGTCGCGAGACGTTCGACTTTATATGATGGAGAGTTTGATCCTGGCTCAGAACGAACGCTGGCGGCGCGTTTTAAGCATGCAAGTCGAAGGATGCGATTTTAGCAATAGAGTCGTAGACTGGCGAACGGGTGAGTAACACGTGAAAATCTATCTTAAGATGGGGGATAGTCGGTAGAAATACCGGGTAATACCGCATGTGCCGAGAGGTGAAAGCTCCAATTGGAGCGTCTTTAGATGAGTTTGCGTTCCATTAGCTAGTTGGTGGGGTAATGGCCTACCAAGGCGACGATGGATAGCCGGCCTGAGAGGGTGTACGGCCACATTGGGACTGAGACACGGCCCAGACTCCTACGGGAGGCAGCAGCTAAGAATATTCCGCAATGGGAGCAATCCTGACGGAGCGACGCCGCGTGTATGATGAAGGCAGAAATGTTGTAAAGTACTTTTGCGCGGGAAGAATAATGATAGGAGTGGAAAGTCTATCAGATGACGGTACCGCGCGAATAAGCCACGGCTAACTACGTGCCAGCAGCCGCGGTAATACGTAGGTGGCAAGCGTTGTTCGGATTTATTGGGCGTAAAGGGCTTGTAGGTTGTTATGTAAGTGTGAGTTGAAAGACCGAAGCTTAACTTCGAGTTTGGCTTGCAAACTGCATAACTGGAGTGTAGAAGGGGAGACTGGAATTCCGCGTGTAGGGGTGAAATCTGTAGATATGCGGAAGAATACCAGTGGCGAAGGCGAGTCTCTGGTCTACAACTGACACTGAAAAGCGAAAGCGTGGGGAGCAAACAGGATTAGATACCCTGGTAGTCCACGCTGTAAACGTTGTACACTAGGCGTTGGAGGTATCGACCCCTCTAGCGCCGTAGCTAACGCGATAAGTGTACCGCCTGGGGAGTATGCTCGCAAGGGTGAAACTCAAAGGAATTGACGGGGGCCCGCACAAGCGGTGGAGCATGTGGTTTAATTCGATGATACGCGAAAAACCTTACCAGGGTTTGACATCTATTCGATCGGCGTAGAGATATGCCTTTCCGCAAGGACGGATAGACAGGCGCTGCATGGCTGTCGTCAGCTCGTGTTGTGAGATGTTGGGTTAAGTCCCGCAACGAGCGCAACCCTTACCGTTAATTGCCATCAGGTAATGCTGGGCACTTTAATGGAACTGCCGGTGACAAACCGGAGGAAGGTGGGGATGACGTCAAGTCCTCATGGCCCTTATGTCCTGGGCTACACACGTGCTACAATGGGCTGTACAAAGGGTAGCGATGCCGCAAGGTATAAGCCAATCCCAAAAAACAGTCCGTAGTTCGGATTGGAGTCTGCAACTCGACTCCATGAAGTCGGAATCGCTAGTAATCGCAGATCAGCACGCTGCGGTGAATACGTTCCCGGGCCTTGTACACACCGCCCGTCACACCACCCGAGCTGAGGACACCCGAAGTTATTACCTTAACCGAAAGGATGGGGGTACCTAAGGTGTGTTTGGTGAGGGGGGTGAAGTCGTAACAAGGTAACCGTACCGGAAGGTGCGGTTGGATCACCTCCTTTTTAAGGATATAATCCTTTAGTCGACTCTCGCTTTGTTTGCGCCTCTCTTTTTATAGCTTCTTATTTTTTATAAGTTTTAGGGGTCTTAGCTCAATTGGTAGAGCGCCAGCTTTGCAAGCTGGATGTTAGGAGTTCGATTCTCCTAGGCTCCAAAAAAAGTTCTTTGACATAAAAGTAGATTAGAAAGAGTAAAAGAAAGAGAATAAAGTACGAAAGCGTTATTAGAATAAAGAATAATTGTAGGATATTATAATATGGTCAGGCAAATAAGGGTTGTTGGGGGATGCCTGCTGGCGCTATAAGTCGATGAAGGTCGTGGTAAGCTGCGATAAGCGACGGGGAACTGCAAACAAGTATTGATCCGTCGATTGCCGAATGGAGAAATCCGTATGAAGTAATGTTCATACATCGATATATGAATAAATAGTATGTTGAGGGAAAACTGGGAGAATTGAACCATCTTAGTAACCCAAGGAAAAGAAATCAAAAGAGATTCCGAAAGTAGCGGCGAGCGAAATTGGAAGAGCCCAAACCACAGATATTTATATCTATGGGGTTGTAGGACTCCCGTATAGAAGTTAAAATTATATTTGTAAAAGAATAGTCTGGGAAGGCTAACCAAAGAGGGTGAAAGTCCCGTAATTGAAACAGATATAACTTCTGGGAGTATCCTGAGTACAATCAGACACGAGAAATCTGGTTGGAATCCGGGTGGACCACCATCCAAGGCTAAATACTATATAGCGACCGATAGTGAAGAAGTACCGTGAGGGAAAGGTGAAAAGAACCCCGAAAGGGGAGTGAAATAGAACCTGAAACCGACAACCTACAAGCCGTAGGAGCCTGTATTTATACGGGTGACTGCGTGCCTTTTGCTTAATGATCCGGCGAGTTATTGTATGTAGCAAGGTTAAGCGATATAAGTCGCGGAGCCGAAGGGAAACCGAGTCTGAATAGGGCGAATTAAGTTGCATGCAATAGACCCGAAGCCATGTGAGCTATCTATGTCCAGGTTGAAGCTTGGGTAAAACCAAGTGGAGGACCGAACCCTAGAGTGTTGAAAAATTCAGGGATGAGATGTTGATAGGGGTGAAAGGCCAAACAAACATGGCGATAGCTGGTTCTCTCCGAAATAGTTTTAGGACTAGCCTCATATATTCAGTTTAGGCGGTAGAGCTCTGATTGGACTAGGGCCCTTCACCGGGTACCAAACCCAGACAAACTGCGAATGCTTAAACTTAACAATATGGGAGTCAGACTGCGCGCTATAAGGTCCGTAGTCGAAAGGGAAATAGCCCAGACCGTCAGCTAAGGTCCCAGATTATATGCTAAGTGGAAAAGGATGTGAGGTGGCACAAACAGCCAGGAGGTTGGCTTAGAAGCAGCCATTCCTTTAAAGAGTGCGTAATAGCTCACTGGTCGAGTCGTCTTGCGCCGAAAATTCAACGGGGCTAAAGCATATAACCGAAGCTGCGGATTTTACCTTCTTGCGAGAAGGTAGAATGGTAGGAGAGCGTTGCGTATGCCAATGAAGCATAATGGCGATGTTATGTGGAGGTATCGCAAGTGAAGATGCCGGAATGAGTAACGAAAAAACTGATGAAAAATCAGTTCGCCGAAAGCTCAAGGTTTCCTGGGTAAAGGTAATCTTCCCAGGGTTAGTCGGCCCCTAAGGCGAGGCTGAAAAGCGTAGCTGATGGGAAACTGGTTTATATTCCAGTACCTGTTATAGTAATGATGGGATGACGCAGAAGGCGATTTTGGACCCGGGCGTTGGTTGCCCCGGGGGAGGTAGCGAGGTGTTGAGGAATGTAGTTAAATGCGCATTCTGAGTTGAGCTACTGAAGGAGTGAAGGTACGCCGGAACGAAGCCAAATAGTCAAACTGCCAAGAAACAATCTCTAAGTATATACTATATCAGACCGTACCGTAAACCGACACAGGTGAGCGGGATGAATATTCTAAGGCGCTCGAGATAACTATCGTTAAGGAACTCGGCAAATTACATCCGTAACTTCGGAATAAGGATGGCCTACCCCACTCGATGGGGAGGTTGCAGAGAAATGGCTCAAGCGACTGTTTATCAAAAACACAGGACTCTGCGAACGCGCAAGCGGAAGTATAGGGTCTGACACCTGCCCGGTGCTGGAAGGTCAAGAGGAGAGGTTAGCGCAAGCGAAGCTTTGAATTTAAGCCCCAGTAAACGGCGGCCGTAACTATAACGGTCCTAAGGTAGCGAAATTCCTTGTCGGGTAAGTTCCGACCTGCACGAAAGGTGTAACGATTTGAGCGCTGTCTCAACGATAGACTCGGTGAAATTGAAGTAGCGGTGAAGATGCCGCTTAACCATGACTAGACGGAGAGACCCCATGAACCTTTACTGTAACTTGACATTGATATTTGATGGAAGATGTGTAGGATAGGTGGGAGACTTTGAAGCGGGTACGCTAGTATCCGTGGAGTCAACCTTGAAATACCACCCTTCTTGTATTAAATATCTAACTATTAACGTGAAACCGGTAATAGGACATTGTCAGGCGGGCGGTTTGACTGGGGCGGTCGCCTCCCAAAGTGTAACGGAGGCGCGCGAAGGTTCCCTCAGCATGATTGGAAACCATGCGTAGAGTGTAAAGGCATAAGGGAGCTTGACTGTAAGACTGACAAGTCGAGCAGGGTGGAAACACGGTCTTAGTGATCCGGCGGTTGCGAGTGGAAGCGCCGTCGCTCAACGGATAAAAGGTACTCTGGGGATAACAGGCTGATTTTGCCCAAGAGTTCATATCGACGGCAAAGTTTGGCACCTCGATGTCGGCTCATCGCATCCTGGGGCTGGAGAAGGTCCCAAGGGTTTGGCTGTTCGCCAATTAAAGCGGTACGTGAGCTGGGTTCAGAACGTCGCGAGACAGTTCGGTCCCTATCTGTCATGGTCGTTGGATATTTGAGAGGATCTGCTTCTAGTACGAGAGGACCGAAGTGGACAAACCTCTGGCGTACCAGTTGTCCTGCCAAGGGCATTGCTGGGTAACTAAGTTTGGAAGGGATAACCGCTGAAAGCATCTAAGTGGGAAGCCCGCCTCAAGATGAGATATCCCTCCCCGTTTAACGGGGCTAAAGAATCGTTTTAGATGAAGACGTTGATAGGCTGTAGGTGTAATGAGCGAGAGCTCTTTAGCCGAGCAGTACTAATAATTCGTGAGGCCTGACCATATTATTGTATCCTATTTAAGAATATAATTACGAAACTAGAATGAAGAGTTCGTAATTAGTTAAATTGTACTTTATTTACTCTTCATGCTTGTGTCGTTTCCTAAGTTAAAAATAGGAACGATGCCCGTATCGTTTCCTTAGTTAAAAGTAAGAAACGATGCTCGTATCGTTTCCTTAGTTAAAAGTAAGAAACGATGCAAGTTTTGTCTCTTTAATTGTTATTGAGGCTTAACTTTTCTCGTTACCTTCTATTAAAATGAGGTAGCCGAGAGCTCTTTTCTAATTGTAATTTTTTTACCTGGCGATTATGGCGAGGGGGTCACACCTGTTCCCATTCCGAACACAGAAGTTAAGCCCTTCAGCGCCGATGGTACTGCCTCGTTCGCGGGGTGGGAGAGTAGGTCGTTGCCAGGTTTTTTTTATTAATTCATCTACTAACATTATTTCATTTATATTATTTACTTTCATTTCTTTTTATTATATAATTTCCTTATGAAAAAATTATATATATTTATCGCTTTAGTTTGTTCAATTTCAGTTTATTCTCAAGACAGTTTTATAGTAAATAATATCGGCGAAGATCAAGTTTTATTATTAGACAAGGGATGGGAATACGCTATCGGGGATGAACTGGTTTACGATAACATTCCATCCTCCAATATGATATGGATAAAATCTGACTTTCCCATAAAAAATAAGATTGAGGAAAAGAACCGGTTTGTTTATATCAAAAATCAATTTTTTATTTCTAAAGATATCGCAAAAACAAACTTGCATATTTGGTTTAATAAAATCGAAGGGGCTATGGAAGTAAGCGTTAACGGCGTCCAAATTGAAAATTATGGAAAATTAACTCCAAAATATTTTCGATCCGCTTACGACGACGATTTGGCTATAATTCCTTCAGGTATTTTAAAAACTAACGAACCTAATATCATATTACTAAAATATTCCTTTAGCGGAGAAAAATTATTTTTTGATAAATGTTATTTTATTGGTAAAACTAAATATGAAACGTTAAAACCTCTTTCATACTTCTTAAACATTACCTTATATCAAATGTTTACAGGTATATTACTTTTTGTAACGTTATTTGTAATATTTTTATTTATTAGAAACTCCAAAAATTACGAATATATTTTTTTTGGATTGGGAACATTTTTATTTTCCATATATTTAAGCCAATTTTATATAGAAAATTCAATTCTAGATTTTTTATTAATAAGCGCTATTTCTCACGGAGCTATATTTCCGGCGCTTATGTGTTTCATTATTTTTTTATCTCTTTTTTATAAATTCACAAAAAGAAAGTCGTTTTATTATTTCACGGCTATTTTTGCTTTATTTTTATACGGCGGAATGTTTTTACAAAAAGACGCGCAATCGCAAGGTAATTGGTTTAATATATCGCTAATTTATCTTCTCTACACGTTAGTCATAATTATGATTATGTCGGTAAAAGCGCATAGAAAAGGAAATAGGTACGCATTACCGGTAATAATAGGATTATTAGCTACCATACCCGCGGCGATTTACGATTCGATTTTCTCTTTTTTAGGAAGTTCTCCGTTAACATGGTTTCAAGGAATTGCGCTAATATTTTTTATTCTTTCGATGTTTTATTCGATAGCGAAAACGTTGATTGATCTTTATCAGGATGTTGAGAACAAAACGGCGGAAATATTTAAAAATAAAGAAAATCTTGAGGCGCTTATTAAAAAAAGCGCTTGCGTTAGCGATCAACTAATATTAACGGGCGAAAATCTAAACGAGAATATTAATACCGCGTCTATAATTACAAACGATCTTCTAGGTTATAATAAAAAATTCGATAAGACAATTATCGAGGAAAAAGAACTAATTGATAATATTAATGAATCGATAACAGATATATCGCGTTCAATAATCGATCTGAATATGGGGATAATGTCTCAAGCCGAATTGATCGAATCGTCGTCCTTATCAATTAATAAATTATCAGATAGTATTAAATCTATGAAAATACTTTCTGAAAATGCTGAAAATATATCTAACGACACTTATTCGGTAGTAAAAAGCGGGTACGATAAGATTTCTAAAACAGAAAAAGCTATAAAAGAACTTGAAAAAGATTCAAGCGCTATTATGACAACGATGAATATTATAGAAGATATATCCGAACGCACCAACATTCTTGCGATGAACGCGGCTATAGAAGCGGCTAGAGCGGGAAAATATGGCGAAGGTTTTGGAATAATCGCAAAAGAAATACGAAATTTGGCCAGCGGTACAAAAAAGAATTCTCTTGATATAAGAAAATATTTGCAAACAATACTAGTAAGAATAAGAGAATTTGTAAAACAGTATTCCGATCTGATAAAGGAACTTGAAAAAATCATGGATTTTACCAATAAAACAAAAACAATAATCAATGATATAAATATCGCGATTAACGAAGAGGACTCGGCGACGATAAATATTTTGGATTCCACCAAAAAACTAAACGACTACAAAGGGGAAATAGTCGCAATCAGTAAAAATCAAACTGCGATGAGTTCGATTATTCAAAATTCTTGCGAAAATCTTGAAACTGCAAATAGGGTTATTCTTGAAACTTTACAAACTCAAAATAGCAGTAATATTAAGTTTTTTGATATAATTGCGAAATTAAAAGATATTTCGGAAAAGAATCTTGATATGTCTAATACTCTAAACGAAGCAATAAAAGAAGGAATGTAAAATATTTATTAAAAAGATAAAAATAAAAAAAAATATTTGACAATAAATAAATTTATTATTATAAATAAAATAAGGATTAGGTAATGAAAATTTTATCAAGGTTATTTATAGTGTCTGTCGTTCTCTTATTCTCTATAACGGCGGGATAATTATGCAATAAATAGATAAGCCATCCCGCTACGGGGTTGCTTTTTTTTTAT
>JAGOCL010000275.1 GCA_017998755.1 Spirochaetota bacterium
CGCCAATTATAAGATTTTCATCCATAAAAAACTCCCTGTTATTAGGTATTATTTACTCTAAAATATGTTAACTAAAAAATCAATCTTTATTTATGAAATTCATAAAATTTGTATAAATTTGTTTTTTGATTTCCGGTATATCAAGATTTCTGACTTCAGCCGGCGACGACAAAAATAACCTGACATATAAAATTAATAAACCTCTTTATGCGTTCCAATATCGTTAGCGATTATTGTATTATTATCTTTGAATTCAAAAACAAATCTCTGATCATAACTAATACTAAATGCCCATAATTCTTTTAATTTACCATTTTTTATATTTATTTTTGAATGATTTAGTCCATATTATCTCAAGCGCCATTTATGACTCTAAATCCTTTAAAAACTCATCAACAGAACCTTTTTTAAAATCGCCATTTTGAATTTCTTTATCTATTTTTTTTGATAGATTTAAAATATTATCCCGTTTCTTTTCAATTATACGGTTTTGTAATTCATATTCTATCTGTTCCATATCTTCAATTGTTAAAGAGTCTATATCGCTGAAGACTTTATCGATTGTTAACATAAATCGCTCCTATAAATAAAATATAAACAATTTATATTAAACAATCAAGCCAATTAATCTAAAATAGCGCCCGAATAAAATATCAAAGACATGTCAGGTTTTGGCTTGCGCCCTTTAGGGAGAAACCCGATAAGGTCTAAAAACTCGCCCCGAATCTTTATGAATTTATATGCGCTAATTAGATTTTATATTCCATTGGATTTATTATCTTAAAATTCTCTTCTAAAGCGGCGCTTAATAATTTTTTATCGCAACTAATAAAATACTCTATTTTATCTTTTTGGTTTAAAGAAGCGGATAAATGTAAAGAATCTAAAGTCTTTAACTGATACTTTTCAATTAATTTTATTGAATTATTAATAATTTGTTGTGAAAAATATTTTGCTTCTATCCTCAATAATCAAATCTGATACAAGTATATCTGAATCCAATTTAACTTTTTTTAAAGGTTTTTTCCAATTACTTCTTGTGTTTTCAAAATATATTTTTATATATGTTTTAATTTTAGGTATGTCTTTTTCTAGAATTTCGATTTTACCATTATCATACACCCCATGTAGAACCATAATTTGCCTCATTTTTTCTTGTTTCTTTAAATTTACTACTAATATATGCAATTGTCAAATGAAAAGTTTTTGACTAGCTCCCGAATGCGAGAAGTAACAAACAAAGCGGAAGCTGATAACTTTTACTTATAACATATTTTTTAAATCCCTATAAAAATTCTCATGAACTCCAAGAGTTAATGAAAAGCGAGGAGTCGCTAAAACTTTTATGTCGGCCATATCACAATCCGAATTTATATTCTGTTAAATTTCCATTAATCGCCTCTTCTCTCGAAATCAGTATATCTTTAATAAAATTCATCGGTAAATCCTGATTTTCTAACGCCAATTCGCCCATTTTAGCCCAATATTCTATCTGTTCTTCAATTTTTCTGTTTTCTATCTTCGAAATAATTAGCGCCTTATCTAATAATTGTTTCGAAATTCTAACTGATTTCGTCATGTCAATCTCCCGATTAGTAATGATATAATAAATATACGACTTACATTTCTAAAAGTCAAATAAAAAAAATCATACGAACTCACCCCGAATTTTTATAATTTTACATTTACTATATTCTACTATTACCCCTCTCTTGAATCAAAAGAGGTCGCTTTTCGGCATCCTGCCTACAGCGACACTCGTTTGTCCTAAACATCGGGGCGCGAAGTTATTTTACTCCCCTTCTCTTAATCGTAAGAGAAGGGGCCGGGGGATGAGTTAACTATGGATTCGACCGAAGCGCTCGGATGGACTAGCGTCGGCGTTGACAAGGTCGAGCGCTTTTCATCCTGAAGACAGGAAGTCTGAAGCGCAACATTTGACAAGGTCGATTATTATACATCCTTGCATAATCGACATTTCGCGCTTCCTTGCGCTCAAGATGTCAAAAATGTTGCCATGAGCGCTCGACATTTCAAACATCCTATTTTCAAGATGTCAAGGAGCCGACCTCGCAATGCGGAAGCCGATGTCGTTGTACTCGCTGATCGGAGTGGTGTTTCGACGGAGGCCAATAAACAAGTATATAAAACTACTGCTATAACTGCCTCCTCTATGAATGCGACCGGAGCCGCTTACCGCGCCTCTATAGTCAGACTGCGCTCCAGCCGGATAATTACCATACCAGTCCCAGCACCACTCCCATACATTACCAGACATATCCCAGAGCGTAAGCGCGCTCAGGCTCGTTGTTGTACCCACCGGCTTTGTCGAAGTTGCGTTACCATTTGGCGCTATCGTACTATTACCAAACCATGCAAAAGGACTAAAATTTAGATAATCCGTTGCCGCTACTCCAGTATATCCGCCTGTTCCGCCCGAAGCATAGTTATATGGAGTCGCTCCTTTATTACTAGCGGCAAACTGCCATTCTCCCTCGCTCGGCAATCTATACCCGTTTACAGACCAGTTACATACCGATCCGTCGCAAGCGGTTGCATTTGTGTCTTGAGAATCCTTTATAATAGCAGACGAGTATGTGTAACAAGGAGTAAATCCAGACATCTCGCTATATGCGTTACACCACACTATTGTATCTCTCCAATTGATAGTCGTTACCGGCTCATATTTTGCGGCAGTCGGAGCCGCTCCGGCAGTCCCATCGTTTCCTTCTATACCCGCATTAGCAAATGTATAACCATTGGAGACAGCCCATTGATACACAGTGTACCACAGCTCATAAGTTACTTCATACTTACCTAAATTAAATGTCGATATATTATGAAAAAAACCGGCGCTTGTCGAGACTGCCTGAGTATAACTGTTACCGGACGCGCCTATAATGGAGACGATATCTTGTTTCTCAATAAGCAATAATGATTCGACTATTCCATAAGCAACCCACTTCGCCCATAACTCTTTATCGCCGGTAGTGCCAAGAGTAATTTCTATTACAGCCGTTAAGAATCCTGCATCAGAATACCAGCCCCCAAACGTATACCCGCTCTTTGTCGGAGCAAGAAGCGTTATTGTATCTGTTTCTACTGTATATGTTGTCGGATTACCAGCATCGTTTGTAACGTCGTTCAGGTTATAAGTAATATTATAGGTTATAATATCCCACTTAGCGTATAGCGTAATATTCTCCGAGACAGTATAAACATTAAACAACCACTCATTTTTTAAAGTTGAATCCAGATACCAACCGCTGAACGTATATCCCGTTCTTGTCGGGTCGGCCGGTTTTATGATTTTATTTCCGCCGATAATATTTTGGTTATCAACCGCGCTTCCGCCGTTTGTCTCAAATGTTACGGTATATACGGTTGTTATTATCTTCTCGACTACCACAACATAGTTCCTTATCTCTCCGTTCTCGCTTATCGCGTCTATGCTAAAGATATTCTTTCCAATATTAATACTCAGATTCCCAGACGCTACGCCGGATTCGACGACAACGCCGTTTATCTTTATAATAGAATTTGAGTCTTCCGCGCTCGGAGTAAATGTTACCGTATTAACTGTTCCATCAACCGTAACGTCGTAGTAAGTGATACTTTTGTTGAAAATCGGCAACATTGTCCCGTTTGAAATTGTCAAGTCCGAAAGATATACGTTCTTCGATATTTTTGACAACTCTATCGTTCCCGCCGAGTTATCAATTGCCGCCGTAACCGTAAAGTTACTCTTTATATAAGTATTATATCCCTCGTGATAAAACACTATATTATACGTCCCGATCGGAATACTTTTGATACAGAAGTCGCCCGTTCCGTCGGTAGCGGCGATATAGGAAGTCCCCTCCGCATAGACAAACGAACCGTACATATCGCTCGTCGTATCGGATAGCGTTACTCGTCCAGTTATTCTACCCGTAGCGGTCAAGACTATATCAATATCGACTATCGCTCTGTCGTTTCTTACGACGACGTCTTTTACCACAGCGCCGAGAGTATTCTCCTTTTTGACCGTTACGGTATATGTTCCTTCCGGCATGCCTGTTACTTCAAAAATCCCGTTTTTATCTGTATAAACGCTGAATATACTGCTGAACAATAGATCGTAATCGGATATACCTCTGTTTGTAGTCTCGTAAACAGACGCCGTTCTTATCCCATCTATTTGCCTTTCGACTATAACGAGGCAGTTCGACGCGTCTTTCATCCCCGGTATTTTTACCGTCCCCCTGACGCCGTTTATTATTTCCGAACTATTATTTAACGATTCGGAATCTTCAGGAATACTATAATTCAAATCTGAATTATAACAACCAAACAACAGCCCCGCCAATAAAACCAATCC
>JAGOCL010000276.1 GCA_017998755.1 Spirochaetota bacterium
ATATAACTACGAGAATAACGTAAAGGGATCTCTTTTGTATGAGCAAAACCCCATAAACGACGAATTGTGGTATTTTAGATCGCAATACGATACTTACAAATATCTTCTAACTTTATCTAACGAAGATTTTCAACCGTAAACTTCTATTATTGAAAAAAAAAAGAAATTTTTATTTGACCTCGGAGTAGTTTCTTATTATATTTCAGTCTTGTAAAAATCAAAATATAAGTCTTTATTTCTTTTCATAAGACTCGATATGCTGAATGTCGGGTTTTGATTAAAATTAGACTGAAATATAATATACGGAGGAGAAAATGTCGGAAAATATTAAAGAAAAGGGGCAAATATCTATACATACCGAAAATATATTGCCTATTATCAAAAAATGGCTCTATTCGGACAAGGAGATCTTTTTACGAGAAATGGTTTCTAACGCCATGGACGCTATGACTAAGCTAAAACACTTGTCGCTTATCGGGGAGTATAAAGAAGAGCTCGGAGAGTTGTCGCTGGAAATCAAAATTGATAAAAATAAGAAGACTATATCTTTTGAAGATAACGGAATAGGGATGACCCGCGAAGAAGTTAAAAAGTATATCAATCAGATCGCTTTTTCGGGCGCCGCGGAGTTTATGGAGAAATATAAGGATAATAAGGAAGAGAATAAAATTATAGGCCACTTCGGTCTTGGCTTTTATTCGGCTTTTATGGTCAGCGATAAGGTTGAGATTGTAACCAAATCTTTTCAACCGGATATCGCCGTTCGATGGATAAACGACGGTTCGACGGATTTTGAGATAGACGACGATAAAAGAAAAGAACGGGGAACGGTTGTAATTTTACACATCGACGACGACGATAAGGAATTCTTAGATGAAGGAAAAATCAAAGAACTAATCCATAAATATTGCAACTTTCTGCCTTATCCGATAAAAATTGGTAAGGACGTTATTAACGATCAAAATCCTTTGTGGCTGAAAAGTTCGAGGGACGTTAAAGACGAGGAGTACAAGGAATTTTACAAGAAACTATTTCCGATGGAGATGGATCCGCTTTTCTGGATACATCTGGACGTTGAAGTGCCGTTTAGATTGAAAGGAATACTTTATTTTCCGAAGATCAGACACGAACTCGACAGTTCCAAAGGGAGAATCAAACTTTACTGCAATCAAGTGTTTGTATCTGATCACGCCAAAGAGATCATACCGGAATTTTTAACGCTCTTGCAGGGAACTCTCGATATTCCCGATCTGCCGTTAAACGTATCGAGGTCTTATCTGCAAAACGATCCTTATGTAAAGAAAATATCCGAGCATATTACAAAGAAAGTAGCGGATAAACTCAGCTCGCTTTTCAACAAAGAAAGGGAGAATTTCGAAAAATTCTGGGAAGATATAAGCATATTCGTCAAATTCGGGATGATGAACGACGAAAAATTTTACGAAAAAGTCAAGGATATAATTCTTTATAAGACTACAGACGGAGTTTATAAAACTTTGCCGGAATATCTCGAGAAAAATAAAGGGATAAACAAACAAACGAACGGTAAAGAGACGGTTTTTTACGCTTCTAATGAAAAAGACCAGATTACCTATATAAATTATTTGAAGTCTCACGGTATGGAGGCGGTTATCCTCGGCTCGCTTATCGATACGCATTTTATACAATTCCTTGAGATGAAAGACGGTAAAATATCGTTTAACAGAGTCGACAGCGACACTACCGATCATTTGTCGGAAGACGATAAATCCGAAGCTAAAATCGTCGACGGCGAGAACAAAACGAGCGACGATAAATTGAAAGAAATCTTCGAAAACGCGTTGAAAGACGATAAAACTAAAGTAACGGTAAAAGTATCCGCTCTGAAGAACCCTGAAATCAGCGGAATGATTGTTTTATCGGAATATATGAGAAGATTCAAAGAGATGAGTTTTAGTTTTAACAGAGACGCCGGAGAAGAGAATATGTTTAACGATTGTACTCTTGTCGTTAATAGCGCAAACGATAAGGTAAAGAAAATTCTTGAGTTGAACTCTGAGATCCAAGCCGAGACGATTAACGACGCCATTAATCAGATATACGATCTGGCATTGTTGTCCCAAAATCAGTTAAAAGGGGATCGTCTGGTAAAATTTATCGAAAGATCTAATAAAATGTTGGCGGTTTAGTCCGATAATATATTAGATTGTCCGCTTCTCCGGTTTTACCGGCGAAGCGGGCAAAATATTTTTCGCGGGATAAAATAATGCAAAATATGAATTTACAGGAATTGATTAATTATATACAATCAAATTTGGATAAAAGACTTAATAACGAGAGAGATTCGGATTGTATAGAAAAATCAAATTTGGATTAACGGTTGTATTGATTTCTTTAGCGCTTATAGGTTGCGATAGTTTGAAGAAGATCGCCGATAAACTTCCTAAAATAAAGTTCGGCAAGTCTGATAAGTCCAAAAAAATCGATAAGATCGCCCAATTTAAATATACGACGGCTCTTATAGAAAAAGGAAGCGCCGATCCGTTTATTATAAACTTAAAGAAAAAGATTTTAAAAGATTTCCATAAAGAGAGCGGAATTCAGTTAAAGCTGAAATATTCCGTTTTGAACAGAGTTCCTTATAAAAACAGGGCGGATATCGGCGATTTTGATATTATGTTTGAACGGAAAGATAATTACAAAGGTAAATATTTTTTATCCGAAGAAATATTTTCAAACGCCGTATATTTTCTTATAGATAAATCTAAAGAAGCGGATTTTAATTATCCGAAGTCGTTTTTAACGGAAAACGTTGGGGCGGTTTTTAATTCAGGCTCGCATATCTACGTCGAAAATTTCAACGACGTTACTAAAAAGAAAAATCTTGAAATAAAAAATTTATCGTTATACTCTAACGAATATTCTCTGATCGACGATTTCATAAAAAAGCGTCTGGGTATAATAGTTCTCGATAGAAATACCTTTTACGAGAACGCTCCAATTCTTCCCGCTTCGATACTTTTTTTTATAGAATACGACGAGTCTTACGACGGTTTTACATTTAAGGACAAATCCGTTAAAGAGAAATTTGACAGGTATCTCGAATCAAGAAAGAGCAGAGAACGGGACTATTTTGATCTGATTAAAAATAAATCGTTAGAAAAAAAACTAAAATTTCTAAAATTCTAAATTTCTATTTCATTTTATTTCTGTTTTTTCATATAAATTTACTTATCAACCATTTATACAAAGAATTATTAGAATAATTTGAAAAAAGTTATATAATAAAAATATGCTTACTATTTCTGGAGGCAATCTGAAATGAAAAATCTTTATTATTTACTTTTAACAATCGCGCTTTTAATTTATTCCGCTTGTAGCGCGAACAATTTTGTCCCGGACAATACTACCGTTAGCTTAGACGGAAGCGGCCCGGCTATCAGTCCGAACGGGGGGGGATTTTACTACTTCCGTATTGGTATCGATCAAATCCGATAATCCGCTAGATAAAATTTATTACACTACGGACGACGGCGTTCCGAGTATTAATTCGCCGACTTACAAACTACCGTTCAGGGTCTATACTTCCAAAACTATCAAAGCTATTGCGGTTTCAAACGGAACGATTAGCGATACTACGGTAGTTAAAATAAATATTAACGACGATCCCGCCGATTGCAAAATAATGGGGGTAGTAATGTTACCGGAGGAGCTTGGAACGATTGATTTTAGTACTATAAATATATTCTCCAACAATCTGCCGGGATTTGCGGCAAATCCCGATCCGGACGGAACTTTCTGTATCGAAGGGATAGCGCCTGCGGTAAGTTTTGATTTTTATTTTACCAATCAGAGTTTAGGTATATCGAGATCGATTTTTGATAAAATATTGAATATTTTTGATACGGATAGAGCCGACCCGCCTTCAGGCGAAATATACGCTAAAAAAGTATCGAATATTTCGGGAACTCCCGGCGGGACGATAAACTTAGGAAACGTCGCGCTGAAAAAAACCGGTACTTTGACCGGAAAAGCGGTAATGAACGGAAAAACCGATCACACGGGAATAGACGTTTACGTTCCGGGAACTTCGTATTTGGCGAAAACCGATAGCGCGGGTAATTTCACTATTTATAATTTGCCGGAGGGTATTTACAAGATCAGAATTGAGAAGTATAACTATACTTACGTCGAAGTCGCCGATATAATGATCTTGGAGGAGCAGACTACGACGATATCTGATACTCAGACGATATACTACGGATACGGGACTGCGAGCGGGTCGGCGTTTCTGCTTGGCGAGACCGACCATACGGGTATAAATATTCTACTCAAATCCATAGATACCGACCTGACCTACAATATAACTA
>JAGOCL010000277.1 GCA_017998755.1 Spirochaetota bacterium
ATTCCAAACCGTTAAATTCAAAATTTCCAATAAAATATTCTTGACAATTTATGCAATAATGCGCATAATTCCTTTTATGATAAAAGAAATTGAAATTTATAAATCTCTCGGCGAAGAGACAAGATTAAGGATTATGCGCATTCTGATCAAGGCCGACGTAGAACTCTGCGCTTGCGAGATAATAGACGTTCTGGAAAAGCCGCAATATACCATTTCGAAAAGTCTCGGAAACCTCGTGAAAGCCGGACTGATCGAGGAAAACAGAAACGGGCGAATGATGTTTTATAAATTAAAGAGCGACGACGATTTTAATCGGACTTTATTTGAAAACATCAAACTTATAAGATGCGCAGCTTCGCCCGTTTTTCAGAACGATTTTACGCGGCTGGCGGAAAGGTTGGCGTTGAGAAAAGATGGGATATGCGTTATAACTTGCGCTCCCGATTTGTAATTTTTTTACGAGGCATCCATAAATTTACATATAAGGAAAAAAAATGCTGTCGATTTTGATTTTAACAGGATTTACCGTTGCGTGTTTGGCGATATCGTTTGTCTTTGATAAAAAAAAGACTTTAACGGCTATAAAGAAGGGGGGATTGATGTTTCTCAATCTTTTACCTCCGCTTATAACTATTTTGATACTGGTAAGCGCCGTTTTGTATTTTATTCCGAACGAGCTTATCGTAAAATGGCTCGGTCAAGACGCCGGAGCCGTCGGTATGCTAATAGCCGGAGTCGTCGGCTCAATTTCGCTCATACCCGGATTTATCGCCTATCCGCTTGGAGGGATACTTGTAAAAAGCGGCGTGGGGTATCCCGTTATTGCAATATTTATTACAACGTTAATGATGGTCGGAGTTATTACGCTTCCGATCGAGAAGAAATTCTTCGGTATGAAAGTCGCGCTTACGAGAAATATTTTTAGTTTCTTTGGTTCAATAATAGTAGGACTTACTATCGGCGCTTTATGGGGGGTATTATGAAAGAGTTTATTAAGAAAAACAGAGTCGATCTTACGATTCTTTTACTATTTGCCGCATTTACAATCGGCTCTTACGCGCTGAATTTCGCGATTGGAAAAGGTATTGTTAATAATTTTAAGAATTTTTTTCTGGAGATGATAAGTTTCCTACCGCTTATATTTATATTGGTAGGATTGTTCGACGTATGGGTCTCAAGGGAGAGGATACAGAAGCATATCGGAAGCGACTCCGGACTTAGGGGCATCTTTTGGGTTATACTTCTTGGGATGTTACAAGTCGGTCCGCTTTACGGGGCTTTTCCGGTAGCATATATACTATGGAAGAAAGGAGCCAGTATCAGAAATATTTTTATCTATCTCGGGGCGTTCTCTACTATGAAAATCCCTATGCTCGCGTTCGAGATCAACTATCTCGGGTTAAAATTTTCCCTTTTAAGAACGCTTATTACTCTTCCGTTATTTATAGCGATAGGGTTTTTGATGGAATATTTGTTCAAGAATAAAGATTTCTCGGTCAAAAATCCAAATGAAAAGGAGTAAGTATGCGAATAATAATTATCGGTTCGGTCGCCGCGGGGACATCGGCGGCTTGTAAGGCGAGAAGGAACGATATAGAAGCGGAAATTGTTATCTACGAAAAGGATAGCGATATCTCGTATTCCGGTTGCGGACTCCCTTATTATATCGGGCTTGATTATATAAAACGCGAGAATATTACCCCCAGAGATCCGAAATGGTTTAAGGATAGGTTCGATATCGACATAAAGACCCGTTCGGAAGTCCTCGATATAGATCCGAAAAATAAAATTTTATCCGTTAAAAATCTTGATACTAACGAGATATATAAAGACGGTTACGATAAATTGATTCTCGCTACGGGCGCGCGTCCTATCAAGCCGCCGGTAGAAGGAATTGAAAGCTCAAACGTCTTTTTTCTTAGAAACGTAACGAACGCGGATAAGATAAAAAATTTTATTGATAAAAACCATCCCCAAAAAGCGGTAATAATCGGCGGGGGATTTATCGGGCTCGAAGTCCTTGAGAATTTTCATTCCCTCGGTATAGAGACGACCGTTATCGAAATGAAGGATCAGCTGATGTTTGGATTCGACAAAGACGTAACGGTATACCTCGAAGATTATTTGGAAAAGAAAAATATTACGCTAATTTTGAACGACGCCGTAAAAAAAATAGAAAACGGCGGTAAAAGTATCCTTACGTCCGGCGGCTCTAACATTTCAACTGATTTGATTCTTGTATCCGCCGGGATAAAACCAAATACCGAGCTTGCTCAAAAGATAGGTATCGAACTCGGGCGTTTTGGAGCGATAATTGTTAATAACAGAATGGAAACAAATTTAAAAGATATATACGCCATCGGAGATTGCGCCGAATCTTATTCGCTTATTACAAAAAAAAGTATTTACGTTCCTTTGGGCTCTACCGCGAATAAAATGGGGAGAATCGCGGGGGATATAATAACGGGCGGCTCGATTGAATTTAGAGGAATTTTGGGGACGGGCATAACGAAAGTTTTTGATATTTCCATCGGTAAAACCGGACTGACTGAAAAAGACGCTCTGGACGCGGGCTACGATATCGAGATAATTCACAATATCAAAGAGAATCAAACGAGCTATCTTAAGGAATCCCGCGATATTATGATAAAAGCCGTCGCCGATAGAAAAACGGGAAAACTTCTAGGCGCTCAGATCGTCGGCGAAAAAGGGGTCGATAAGCGGATAGACGTCTTTGCGACGGCGATAACGTTTGGGGCGAAAGTATCGGACTTATTTCACATCGATCTTTGTTACGCGCCGCCGTTTTCAACGACTAAGGACCCCGTTATGTATACCGGAATGATACTGGATAATGCGATAAATCATGGAAGAAAGTTAATTACCGTTAAGGAACTGATTGAAAACAGAGCTAATTATCTCGTTATAGACGTTCGATCCGAGAAAGATTACGAAAAAGGTCATATAGATGGCGCGGTAAATATTCCGTTGAAGTCGCTCAAAGCGAAGTCCAAAGAGCTTTTAAAAAATCAAAACATAGTCGTTCATTGCAATAAAGGGGTAACGGGGAACGCCGCTCAGAATTTACTGATCAATCTCGGCTTTACTAACGTTTACAATTTATCCGGCGGATATAAACATTATAAGACTACGGAGAAACTATATAAAAAGGAGAAAACGGATGTCTAGTTGGAAAAAATTCCTAATTATTCTTGCCGTATTTTTAGGATTCTATTTCATCCCGATCGATCATAAAGTCGTCGGTAATGCGATAATGGAGTCCTTTTTTATGCTTCAAGAGTATGCGAGGGCGCATGTTCTGTTGTGCTTAGTTCCCGCGTTTTTTATCGCCGGAGCTATCGGGAATTTTATAAGTCAAGGCGCCGTTTTAAAATATCTGGGAGCCAAGGCAAATAAAATATTGGCTTACGGGGTCGCGTCTGTTTCGGGCGCGATACTCGCAGTATGTTCCTGTACGGTTTTACCGCTATTCGGCTCTATATATAAAAGGGGAGCGGGACTCGGACCTGCGATCGCCTTTTTGTATTCCGGACCGGCGATAAACGTTTTGGCTATAGTTATGACCGCCCGAATTCTCGGCATCGAGATCGGCGTCGCGCGAGCGGTCGGGGCGGTAATTTTTTCCATCGTCATTGGGATTATAATGCATTTTATATTCTTAAAAGAAGAAAACGCGCGAAATAAAGAGCTGGAATTAATGATCCCACAGGAGGATTCCGGCTCAAAAAGAAGATTATGGCAAACTTCGTTGAATATATTCGCGATGATTGGGATATTGGTTTTTGTAAATTGGGGAGCAGACAAATCAATGTATGTATGGAATCTTATCTATACTTATAAATACTTCATAACCGGCGGATTTCTGATACTACTAGCCGCAACGCTCGTTCTTTGGTTTAAAAAGGACGAACTCAAATCTTGGGTAAAATCAAGTTATGATTTTTCATTACAAATTATGCCGCTACTATTCGGAGGAGTCTTGGTCGCGGGCTTTTTACTGGGAAGACCGGGGAACGAAGGAATAATTCCGTCAAAATGGATTGCCGCGCTAGTCGGTGGAAACAGCTTGTTCTCAAATTTTTTCGCTTCGATCGTAGGCGCATTTATGTACTTCGCGACCTTAACGGAAGTTCCTATCTTACAGGGGCTTATCGGTAGCGGTATGGGAAAAGGTCCCGCGCTGGCTCTTCTTTTAGCAGGTCCCGCGCTCTCGTTACCGAGTATACTTGCGATAAAAAGTATGATCGGTATGAAAAAAACTGTAACATATGTGTCATTAGTTATAATTATGTCCACAATAACCGGAATGATATTCGGATTTAT
>JAGOCL010000278.1 GCA_017998755.1 Spirochaetota bacterium
TGTTGATCGTGAGTAACGTATATGAAAGTAATGCCGATCTCATCGTGTATCGCGTCAAGCTCGATTAGGAGTTGTTGTCTCAATTTTGCATCAAGCGCGCTGAGCGGTTCGTCTAAAAGAAGAACGCTCGGTTCATTGATCAAAGCCCGGGCGATAGCGACTCTCTGCTTTTGACCGCCCGATAGTTGAGAAGGCATTTTTTTTATATGTTCTTCAAGTTTGACAAGCGCCAGATACTCGGTTACCTTTTTTCTAATTTTTTCGTTAGATTCTTTTTTGAGTCTCATGGAAAACGCAACGTTCTCAAATACGCTGAGATGCGGGAAAAGAGCGTAGTTTTGAAATACTGTATTTATATGCCTGTTATTAGGCGATTTATCTATGATGTTTTTTCCGTCGAGATAAATCAATCCTTCGCTAGGATATTCAAACCCCGCTATTATTCTAAGAAGGGTGGTTTTACCGCACCCCGAAGGCCCCAGTAATGAAAAGAATTCGCCCGGTTTAATTTTTAAATTTGCGTTTTTCAAAACCCTGACAGAGTCAAAGTCCTTACTAACATTATCGACAACCAATTCTCCGCCAATCAATTTATTGTTCTCCTAGAATTTAATATTATCTCAGTTCGCGAATGACCTCGGCGATTATTTCAAATAGATCGTCTAACTCCTCATATTCGACGCTTGAAAACGCCACTCGTAGATCTTCTCCCAAAGCGATAGTTCCGACGCCGTATTTTTCCAAAGCCAATACTCTTACTTTTTCTGCGGTAGTTCCTTTCGGTTTGATACACATAAAATATCCCGAGTTAAAAGGATATACTTCCCAAAGATCTTTATATTTATCGTTATAGACAATTTCTTTTACTTTATTAGCTCTTTTCTTTAGAATATCGAATTTTTCTATCTTTTCGGCGGTATATACGTCGCCTCCGCCCATCAAATCCAAGAAAATCGATTGAGCCGGTAAAGAACAATTAGATATCGAGGTTCTTATACACGCCGTCGTTTTCTTTTCGAGTACGGCGTATGCGTCGGCGTCTTTGTAGTAATCCGAGAAGGTTAAAAAGCCGATTCTTAATCCCCAAGCGTAATCCTCTTTTGAGAAACCGTCGATTTTCAAAGCGGCGACGTTTTTGTGCAATCCCGTCATTCTTGAAAAAATCGATCCGTCTATCAACCCTTCTTCGTAAAAAAGCCCGTAGTAAGCGTCGTCGCATGCTACCAGTATTTTTTTGCCGTTATCTGCGTGTTTTTTAATAGTCGCCGTTATTTCGTCTACTTCTTTTAGCGTCGGCGAATATCCGGTAGGGTTATTCGGGAAGTTAAAAAGTAAAATAATTTTATCTTTTTTTGAATTTGCTATCGTTTTGTCGAGTCCGTCGACGTTAAATCCGGTCGCTTTTTTATCAAAAAGAGGATAATTGACCACGCGGGCTTTGTATCTCTCTTCAAACATTAAGTTATAATTTTCCCATAATTTATCCGGAATAATAACTTCATCGTTTTCTCCGACAAACAGATCGGCAAAAAGCATTATACCGTGCGTTAGACCGTTGGTAACTACCGGCATACTGATCATATCTTGCGATTTTATAAGATTGTTTTCTTGTAGAATCTTATTTTTCCATTTTTTTCGTAATTCTTGAACGCCGGGAGCCGGAGCGTAAGGGAAAATCTGATCCGGTTTGAGTATGTTAAAATATTTATTTAACGATTTGAGAAATATCGGCTCTTTTTTTGATTCAGCTATACCGATCGTAGCGTTATATTTTTGCGCTTTCTGTTTAGCTTCGGCGGACTGAACTATAATACCTTTCGGCATATAAATATTTTTACCAAAATCGCTCAACATAAAATAAAATATATCAGATTTTTCTTTAAGAATTTTATTCATTTCCATAGCCGTTTCATTCATAATAGACTCCTTTCTAAATTTGATTTAATATATGATATAGAAGCGTCGATTATAACGTGATAATCTCCGTCTCTATAAAATTTCGCGAGGACAAGGTCGCTTAGATTGTCGGGGACAATCCCACCCTTGTATAACGTTTTACATTCCAAAGTTAACTCGGCGTCTTTTAACGAAGAAGTCGTAACTTCGCGCGATTTTAGCTTTTTCAATCTCGTTTCCGAAAATTTATCAAGATACTTGCCGGAGTTTGATCCGCAAAATTGTAAAACGTCGTTGTATTCGTCGGGCATAACGTTTATCGTGAATTCGTTGTGGAATTTCAATAATTCAAAGGAATATCTGGTGGGTCGTACTAAAATAGAAACTACAGGTTCATTCCAAATTACGCCGAATTGAAGCCAACCCAAAGTAATAACGTTTTCTCTGGTCTCTTCATTTCCGCAGACTAACAGAACTCCGGGAGAGGGGAGTTTTCTCATTATATAGGGGACGAAATCCCATAAAACCGAAGCGTTGATTTTATTCATACGAACTACCTATAATTTTTTGAAATCTTGAGATTATATATTATTAGCGTTTTAAAGTAAATAAAATTTTTTATTATTAATTTAAAATTGACTTTTTGGGTTATTATAAGTATATATTTATTAAGAATAATAAAATTCTTACGAGAATATTATATAGAAGTTATCCGTCGGGAAGTTTATTGTCGCCGGAGAAAATTTTAGCAGAATAGTAAATATTTATTATGAGGATGTATTATGTCGTCTTTAGATGATATCAAGAAAAAATTGAGTATAGACGAGCTTGACAAAGACACCAGATCTACGATGTTCAATAAATTTGTAGAGAAAGGGGGGCAAGTTATAACCGAAAAAAAGTCCGGCGGAGCTATCAAATTTAATCGGGACAGACAGCGGATGATAAACGATCATGTTACAAAAAAACAAGAAGAGCTTAAGTCAAAATCTTCTATTCTTACCGAAGGCGGCGAATCTTCCGAGTATAAAAAAGAAAAAAAGAAGCGACCGGGTTTTTTTGTACTTTTGAAAGGGGTTTTTTTGGGATATTTTACTTTTTCAAAAAGTTTTAATAAAAAATTTACAGTATCTATGAAGGAGGAGATAAGCGATATATTATCTACTCTAAATTACGTAGCCGGTCAGTTGATAAGTTTGGATATGGAGAAAAAGGTTGGCGCCGTAGAAGTACTTAATAAGAACAATTTATTTGCTTACGAACTATTGATGAGAGTTTATAACCTCTTCAAAGTAAACAGTATAACTAGAATTCAGACTTTTTTTGTCAGATATAACAATATATTATGTCCCGAAATAGTCGACGATATCAGGATTATTTATAAAGACCTAGTGGTTATATATCCTTATTGGGAGAGCATAAAAGAGTCTCTGTGGAAAAGCGTTTTAATTTATCAGGAAGTTACGTCAAAAGAGCCCGTTATTAATAAATTAAAGATAAACAGGTTTATAGATACTATATTCAATTATTTTCTGCCGGGATTTCATATTATTTTATCGTATAACTTATGCGAGAACGTCCCGTACGAGTTTAATTATATGAAGAAGTTTGCAAAGATAGACCAAAAGGAAGATATCGGCTCGTTAACAAAAGAGTATGAAGAGGAAAAGAAAAAATACGTCGAGCAGAAAGAAAAAGAGAAAACCGAGATGAAACAGGCGTTTCAAGAGTCTGTCGATAAGAGGGAATTAGAAAAAATACCCAAATATACTCAAAAAGGATTGTCGCTGATAGACTCGATTGTCGACAAAATTCCCGCGCTTTTTAAGACGGATCCAAGACTGCAGATATTTGAGATTAATGAGAAAGCGCTATATTTCTTCGTTATATTCGACGAGTTTGACAAGGAGTACTCGTTTATATTAACTACTTCGCAAATAAAATTAACTCCGAGACTCGAAGCTGGCAAACGAGTCGATATAAAAGCGGATTTTGACGAGCTTAATATCAAATATAACGAAATAAGTTCGTTTATACGGGAATATACTTTACTTTTAGAACAATATCGCAAGGTTAGCGAAGATTTCAAGAATTCTCCCCTTGCTTTACAGCAAAAACAGGCAAATATAAATCTAAAAAGAGCGCAGACTTTCAACGAAATTAAGAGCCGAGCGTCGATATTTTTGAAGAAATTTGATATTTCTTTGCAAAAATTGATAAACGATTATAACGGAGAGAAGTTATTGATGCAAAATCCGGACGATAAGCTACATTTTCAGGTAGAGCTCGGCGAGAAAAGGAAATTTGAAAACATCAAAATAATAAACGCAATAGCGGCGGCTTTTAGCTTTACATCCGGTATTTATTATTATCTCAATTACGATAAATTAAGCCAGAAAGGTATTTATTTAGAAGAACGAAAAGATTCTGAT
>JAGOCL010000279.1 GCA_017998755.1 Spirochaetota bacterium
GTTTTTATAGTCCTCTATTACAAGAATCATGTTGCCTAAAAATCCAAACATCTCCCCCCTGGTTGCGAATAATTTTTTCGTCTCGTCTTCGAACCAGTAATCTTCGATAAATCCCGCCGCGATATTTAAATCTTTTATGTTTATATCTTTAAGATTTTTAGAAATAAAATTTAAAGTTACGCAGATTCGATATATTTCAGGATATACGCATCCTTTATGAATAGCTTTTTTAAACTTTTCGATAGCGGCTTCCGGATCTTCCCAAAAATACATTTCTTTAAAACCGGACTTAACAAAAGAATCCCATTTCCAGGAGGTATATCCTGTCTTTTTATAATCTTCGTAAGTCCCGGGTTCCTTAAATAATTTCTCAATAAATTCGTCCGAAGCGGCGAACAGGTAAACGCCGCAATTAACCACAATTAAGATCGAAAACAAAATTCTTCTCATAATATCCCCTTTAAATAATAATTTTTTTATAATATATACGATCAAATTCCTCGTCAAGCAGATTTCTCCTCGATATCGGGTTAGTTTCTATCTGTAGTTCTTGAATGTAAATTGAGAGTCGTATAATCTTATTCAAAATTATCTTTCATACCGGTATTAATACGAAATCGCCGTTTAATTTCTGAAACTTTGTAGAATTTTTTTTTATTCCTAAAATAATTTTTAACCCTGACAATATTTGTCATACCGGTAATGTATTTTTAATAAACTAATATTTTAAGGAGTTTTTTATGGATTTAGATAATTTTGTTCATTTACATATTTATTCGGACTACTCGATCGGACAAAGTTTAATCAAGATAGAGGATTTGGTATCTCAAGCGGAAAAACTCGGAATGAAATCTTTAGCGCTTACAGACAAGGCGAACATGCGGGGCGTTATCGAGTTTTATAAAGAATGCCGGCGCCGCAACATTAAGCCGATAATCGGAAGCGAGTTTTATATAGCAAAAAACAGATTTGATAAAGATAAAAATGATAAAAATTACAGCATAATACTATTAGCGCAAAATAACGCCGGTTATAAAAATCTTATGAAGTTATCGACAGTTTCTTACCTTGAGGGGCTTGACGCTGTTCCGCGAATCGATCTTGATATTCTCTCAAAGTATAGCGAAGGTCTTATCTGTCTATCCGGCGGAACTAATGGAGAAATTAGGACTCTAATACTTCAGGATCAAATCGGCGACGCCGAAAATATCGCGAATGCTTATAAGAGTATTTTTGGCGCTAATTATTTCCTTCAGATAGAAAATCATAACTTTAATGATGAAATAAAGGTCGTTAGTTGCGTAAAAACGATATCCGAGAAACTCAATATTCCGGTAGTCGCGACAAACGACGTCCGATACCTTGAGGAAAAGGACGCCGGCGCTTATAAGATTTTACGCTCGATAAACGGCGAAGAAGTTGATACGCATAACAACGAATATTATTTGAAGCAGGGAGCGGAGATGATAAAAATGTTTCCCGATATTCCCTCGGCTATCTATAATACGCAGAAAATAGCGTCAATGTGTAATGTCGAAATACAAATCGGGCGCCCCGAGATACCCAAATACAAAGTAAAAGGTAATCTATCGTCAAGCTTTGAATACCTTAAAGAACTAACGATGCAAGGTTTAACAAAAAGATACGAAACGATAACGGAGAATATCGTAAATAGAGCAGAAATGGAGCTGAATATTATAAAAAAGCTGGATTTCGCAGATTATTTTCTGCTATACTTCGATATGGTAAGATTCGCGCGGGATTCGGGCATTCTCGTCGGACCGGGGAGAGGGAACGCATGTTCGAGCGTCGTATGCTACGCGTTATATATAACAAACGTCGATCCGGTTAGATTCAACCTGATTTTTGAGAGGTTTATTAATGAAAAGACTACGATTATTCCCGATATAGACTTAGATTTTTGTTACGACAGAAGAAAAGAGGTAGTTAATTATATTTTCAATACTTATTCAAACGACAACGTCGCGCATATTCCGACTTTTAGCAATATCAGACGCAAGATCAAAAACAATTACGAAATAGAATTACCTATTGATTTGTTATACAAGCTTAATTATATTATCGATAAGATTTCGGTTCATAGCGCCGGGCTTGTCGTCGGTAAAGAAAAACTTACCGAATATTCTCCATTGCAAATTGTCGCAGATATCGACGGTAGTAAAAAAGTAACGACGCAATTTTCTTCTAAAAGCGCCGAAGATTCGGGACTAATAAAAATAGACGTTCTTGGACTAAAAACCCTGACGGATATAAAGAAATGCGCAGACCTTTTAAAATCTCAAAATATCGACTTCGACCTCTATAAAATCAATTATAACGATCCAAAGGTATTTGAGTTATTTTCAAGCGGCAATACAGACGACATTTTTCAATTTGTGAATCCGGTAATGAAAAACTATCTAAAAAGATTACAACCAACTTGTTTAGAAGAATTGTCGGCGCTTCACGCTCTATTTAGACCGGTAACGATGGAGCAGATCGATATATTTATCGCCAGAAAGCGCTTTGAAGAAACATACCGGTATCCTCATCCTTCGTTAGCTCCGGCGTTGAAAGAAACTTACGGATTGATTGTTTATCATGAGCAGTTGATGGAGATAGCCCGCATATTAACCGGACTTGATTATTGCGACGCCGATATACTGAGAAAAACGCTCTACAAACGTAATCCGAATGATATAGAAACTCATAAGAGTTTATTCGTAGAAAGCGCTCTTAAAAACGGTATTGATAAAACTAGCGCGCAAAATATTTTTGATCTTCTCTCCGACTATGCGCAATATCTTTTCATAAAAAGTCATGCCGTCGCTTACGCTACCTTAGCGTATCAATGCGCCTATTTGAAGACGTATTACCCCGAAGAGTTTGAGTCGAGTTTTGCAAAAAGCGGAGATTAAAAAATCTCGTTATCCGTCGGTTATTGGGGAGGCTAAACAGTTGTGGGGACGGTAAGCGTCTCGCTTGCCGCTTTTTCAGACAGCCGGCTTGACTAATAAAAAAAATCTCGGCAATACAATCCGCGCGGTTATATTTTATTCATTCCCCTACCCTACCGTCGTTTGCGCGTTTTCCGTCAGAAATTCGATTATATTTTTATGAATGATCCCGTTTCTGTTAATGGATTGGTAAGCGTCGGTCGAAAGGACGTATTTGGGGTAATTGTCGCCGACGCTCTCGAGAACTGAGAATTCGCGTTCGATCGTCTCGTCGGACGAAAGAGCGTAGCATACTTGAATATATATTTTACCTTTTTTATTTTCAGCGATAAAATCAATCTCTTTGTTTTCATATTTCCCTATATATACTTTAAAGCCGCGCGTTAAAAGTTCGAGATAAACTACATTCTCAAGAATTCCGCCGATATCCTTATCTTTATATCCGATAAACCCGTTTCTTAGTCCGATATCTCCCATATAAAACTTTTCGTATAGCTCAAGGATTCTTAGCCCTTTCAGATCGTACCTCATTGTTTTATAAATCAGAAATCCGCTTTGCAAATAACTTAAATAGTTTAGAACTTTATCTATTGATACGGATATTTTCTGATTTTTCAAAAAATCTGATACCCTTTTAGCCGTTGTGATATTTCCGCAATTATCAAAGATATACATAAGAATTTTTTCAAGATTTTGCGGGTCGGTAAGCGCATTTTTTTGGACTACGTCTTTAAATAGTATTGTATTTAAAATTGAGTTATGATATTGAAATATAACGTCTTCCTCAAGATCAAACAGATGAATGCCGGGGAGCCCGCCATATTTTAAGAATAGTTTGAACTCATCATATATAGAACTATCCCCTTTTTTACTCTTTCTAAAATCTAGGAATTCTTTGAAAGTCAACGGATATATTTTAAACTCGACGTATCTTCCCGAAATGTTTGTCGCTATCTCCGACGATAATAGCCGCGCGTTTGAACCGGTTATGAATATATCGGCAAGATTTTCAGTTAATATGGAGTTGACCGCTTTCTCCCAATATTTTATCTCCTGTATCTCGTCCACAAAGAGATATAGCTCCCCATTTCTATTATTATATTTATCCAAAACGTATCTATATAAAGAAGCGTAGTCGTCTATCGTCTCCCACTGCAACGACTCTTTATTAATATATATAATATTCTCTTCGATAATCCCCGCCCCTTTCAGGTTTTCTATAATCATTTTCAAGATAAAACTCTTTCCTACTCTTCTCATGCCGGTTAGAACTTTTATAACCGGCTTATTAATAAACGGCAATATTTCATCTATATAACGGCTTCTTGTTATTATATCCATTTTTGCCTCCTATAAA
>JAGOCL010000280.1 GCA_017998755.1 Spirochaetota bacterium
ACTTTTCCCTATCGGCGCGCCCTAAATAATCGGGATAGAATCGAAATTGAACAAATCTCGTTTCGTCGATCTGAACGGGCGCGTAATCTCTACAAAAATAATCCCTCGTCCCCGCGATAAACCCCCAGTCGACGTTATATTTTTTCAAAATACTTTTTATCTCCGTCAACTCGCTTTTAAAATCATAAGTCGATTGATAAGAAAAATATACCTTGTCCGTTTCTTTATCGATAATCATATTTCTCCTAAGTTTGCAGGAGCTTTTATTATTATTTAAAACCCTGATTCTTACTATATTTGCGGTTAATCCCAGTTGTTTATAATAGATAATTTAGGCAATTTGTATATGTCCATCTCTGGTAAACTAAAATTCCATTCTCTGTTATAAAATTTAAAATTTTGATTAATTCCGTTAAATTGACCGCCTTTTACTCTCAATCTTTTTACAGAATTTTGAATATAATTTTCTTTATAAAATATTTCATGAGTGTCAATTAATAGAAATTCTTTTGAAGAATCGATATTGTCGATATCCTGATTATAAAATATTTCTTTACCATGATCTTCCCATTTAATTCCCATATTAAAACTTTTAATAATTTGATTTGGTTGACCTACTTTACTATTAGATAGATTTTTTCTTGTTTCCGAACACACGACATTTCTTAATAAAACGCTAATTGGCACTCCTTGTGGCCCAATAACAATATCCATTCGTCTATGTTTCATATTGTCATTATTCGTTTTTTTACTTACATATATTTTTAATCCTTTTTGACTTTGAACATTTACTATTTCATTTTGATAACGAAAATAATCGTGAGCTTCATCTCCAATTCCTCCATAATATAACTCTATCATAGAAATGTAATAAATTTTTCTTCTAACTATTAAAGCGCATCCTAATAATCTTTCTGTTATTTCTTCCGCTTTTTTAATAGCTCCATTAATCTCGTTATTATCTGGATCTAAGTTAATTAAATCCTGAGATAGAAAAAAACACATATGTATCTTCCTTAATTAACCAATAAAACTTAGGCAAATTATAATTTATCAAAATATAAATGTCTATTATATAATGATAAAGTTAATTGTTTGATCAATCCATAAATTTTCTTTCTTCATATTACGCCGCGCTCGTTTATATATTTCAGATTATTTAGCGATTTTTCTTCTTTATCGTTATCGTTTATCTCTTTTCGCGCGAGATAGTAATAAAGTTTCATATCGTTCCATTTATCGATAGTATGAACTTTTTCAACGCTTACCAAATAATTTTCTTCCTTATTAAAGTAATCGTAATAACTTTCGCTACGCGCTAAATAATCGCGCTCGAATCCATCTCTGCGTCCTATACGCGAGCGTCGTAAAAAACTCGCATTGTCGTAATGAACTTCGCTGTCTACTAGGAGATATTTTGTTTTCATGTATCCTAAAAAAAGATATACAAAACTTATCGATTGATTACCGCCCCCAAATCCGCAACCTTCTCTAAATTTATAGATATGCGAAATTTTCATACCGTTTAACAAAACAAACGTTTCAAAAAAATTGATATTTTCATAAAACAGAAAAATGACTTTTTTATTGAAAGTTTCTACATTATTCGACTCAAATTTTAGATCAAGAAGAACTCCTTTGGGCTCGACGTTTTTACATTCATGAAACGTTATATAGCTATCGTTTATAAAATAATTAGCGTCGTCCAAATCGAATTCCGTCCGATTTTCTATGGTAATCTTAGACGCTCTGTCTTCGTGAATCAAGTCCTTATCGAGAACGGTTTTGTCATAATCCGTGTGTATGAAGTAGTCCGGCTCCTCTATATTCAAACCGTATTTTTCGAGAACCTCTTTTTTAAAATAAAAACAATCTCTAAAGTCGTAACCCGCGCTCGGATACCATAAAATCTTAGATTTCTCGTCGATCCCCGAAAAATATTGTTTCAATTCAGAATTAGTTGTCTTAATCATTTCAGTAAAACTTTTCTGATTCGGCTCTCTATTAAATGGGCGCGGCTTTATTCTCACTGGTTACCTCCTTAATTTTTTGAGCGACGTTTATTTCGGCAATTTAGCGCTGTATTTATCGATCCGATAACTAAAAGCGTTATAACCCCCGTTTTCCGACTTTAAGCGCTTGTATTCGTCTATTTTACCGATAGTTCTATCAAATTGACCGGACGGAGATTCCAGTATTATTAACTCGTAATTTACGCCCGGATACGACTTGATAAATTTCTTATAAACCCATTTGCTTGTGAGATATACTTTTCTTAGTTTCGTACATTCGTTAAAAATAGGACGCAGGTCGCGTTTTTCTAAAACGCAAAGCGTAGAATCGGAGGAATCAATTTTATTCCCTCTAATTTTTCTTTTGCATTTCTCAAACAGATCGGTTATCCCGATATTTTTACTTTCCAAAAAACTTTTAATTTCGGTCGCGTTTGATAATTCTTCCTTGTATAGCGTTCTTAAAATTGGCCAGAAATAATTATCAGAACTGCCGTAATAAAAATCAATATCTTTCTCTTTATTAAACAGATTGTTCTTTAAATACGATTCGTATTTCCCTTTTAATTCGTCGTCCGAATAAACCTTTTTTGTCAGTTTTATCGGGGGAAACGATCCAACGATAAGATACTCGGTTTCTCCATTATAAAACGATGGAAACGGATGTTCTTCATAAGATGCGTTCATAGTTATTCTCCATTTTTTCTTATAAGTATAACATATCCTCAGTGAAATTTCGTTTCGCGCTAAATAGATTTTGTTTTATTTTTCTCCGTATAAATAAGTATCAATTTTCAAATTATAATAAAAATATTATCTCTGCGAAGCGATTTTTCACACAGAGCGCGTTATACTGAATATAAATAAAGGTCAGTTTGTTCCATATTGCCGGCGTCTCTTTTACTTGAAAGAGATCGCGACCTTAAAAAAAAAGAGCTAAAAAGGAGGTCTTTTATGTATCCTATCCAAGATTTCATTCTTAAAAGAATGAGCGAATTAAATTTAACAAGGTCCGAGGTTATCCGAAAAATCGGATACCAAAACGTTTCGAAAGGTTGCGTGAAATTTGATTTATTTATGAACGAAAATAATTTTAATCAATTTATTAGCGAAAACCTTTACAAAGCGTTAGAAACTTCGCCGTCCGTTATCAAAGAAAAAATAACCGAAACGCTTAATATTATTGAAATAGAATTGGAGGAGAAAAGAAAAAAAGCGTATTTCCCGCATCTTTATGCGCATACGACTAATAGAATCCCCAGCCCGATTTTTATTTGCGCTATGGGGGGATTTGATAGATTTAAAATTATTCCGCTACCAAACGACTTTAATAATCTTTCTGAAACCGAGCAAACCGACATTATTAAAGAGAAAATCAATATCAGCTTATCAAAATACGAGGGGAGTATCCCTACTTTTGGTAAAATAGAGCATTACGTTCTCTCTAGGTATTACGAAGAAAGCGCGCAAGACCGAATCGCATACGACCTCGAAGGTAATATAATCGAGCCGAGCGTCGATCAAAAAGAAATCATAAATTCTAAAGCCACGCTTTGCGTTGGCGGTAAAAATATTTCCGGTTTGCTTCAGCAGAAATAATTATTATATTTATTCGAACGCGCTTTAAAAGTAACGAAACGCGAGAGCGGAGAGTTTTCGATACTCTCCGCTCTCGGCGTTATTTATTCTCGAAATATTATTTTACAGCATTATTCAATTTGCCTATTACAAACCCCGACGCGCTTCCCAGAATTAAGGTCATAATTATTATCGGTATCAAACTCGCCGGTTCTTTCCATCCTACAA
Organism: Spirochaetota bacterium; assembly: GCA_017998755.1. Classification (GTDB taxonomy): domain Bacteria; phylum Spirochaetota; class GWE2-31-10; order GWE2-31-10; family MWDO01; genus MWDO01. The sequence goes on from JAGOCL010000280.1 coordinate 3,819, forward strand.
TTATTAATATAGGCGTAACCGTTAATAAAGCAATTATCAATCCTTTTAAAATTGCATTTATTTTTAATTCCGACGTAGAAATTAAAAAACCGACTACTACCCACATCGTAAAAGCCGATAAATTCGCGTCAACTGATATTTTTTGTAAAATCATCGGTATAACGTCGATAATCCCAGCAAATATACCGACTACAACGCCGTTTATTATTCTTTTCATATTGCCCTCCTCAGTTAACCGTAAATAACTCTATAATAACAATCTTTCCTGATCTATTTTGCAATTATACCTTTATTTATAACGCTTCTCCTGTTATCTTCAAATAATACTTTATTTTAGCCGCATTTGCAATCTATAAAATAAATATTCCAGTCGTCGACGCTCAAGGATGAGCTAGTATCGACGGCGCAAGGACGCAATAGCCGTCGATGAATCCCTTCTTATTCATCGAAAGCTTGATCCGGTCGCTTTCGATACGCGTCCATCCTTGG
>JAGOCL010000281.1 GCA_017998755.1 Spirochaetota bacterium
GATCCGTAGGATTATACAAAGAATCCGCTCCCGATACGGTAGAGGGTTACATTATAGTAAAGGTCAACGAGAAAGTAATAAAAGATAAACTTTTTGATTTAGTTATGGACGCAATTACCGTTATCGTCGTATCGCTAGTCGCGGCCTCAGAGCTATTATTGTTACTCTCGCTAGTTATTAATAAAATTAACTTAAAGAGCGCTTTAATAAAACCTGAAGAAAAATCAGAGATAAACGAGAATGCGGATAATATGAAAATTATCAGATTTATCGCTTTTCTATTCTTTTTTGCCGAACTTATACCGTTGTCTTATTTGCCGATTTTTGTTCAAAAACTATATACGGTAAGTCCGGTTTCAGTTTTAGGTTTTTCTGAGCAAGCTATTTTAAGTTTACCTCTATCGTCGTACATGCTTGGGGTTACTCTTTTTGTACCGTTTATCGGTTTTCTGTTGACAAAAGTATCGGTAAGAAAACTTTTTCTATTATGTTCGACAATGTTAATCATAGGATCGTTTTTTTCCGCATTTTCATTTCACGTAGCTCAACTGATAATTTTCAGATTTATATCCGGTTTGGGATACGGAGGCGTCATAATTATTGGCACCGATTTAGTCGTTAAGTTTACAAATAAATCAAACAGAACCGCAGGTTTTGGCAATTGGTCTGCCGGATTTGCGGCGGCAAGTATATGCGCGATCGCTATAGGAGGAGTTATAGTCAACCGGTTGGGCTACCGCGTCGGAATGTTGACTTCTACTTTGTTCGCCGTAATTTTGGTAATCTTTGTAATCAAATTTGTTAAAATTAAAGACGATAAGAAAAAACTAGAAACTAAAAAAACTCGAGTAAATTTAAAAGAGTTTTTGTGCATTTTTAAAAATCCCAATCTTATCGCTTTTTTATTTTTCTCAAGCATTCCTTTTCAGATTGCTTATATAGGTATTTTCCAATACGTGTTTCCATTATTTATGAACGATCTCAGTATCTCGCAGGCTAACATCGGCAGACTCTTAACAATTTACGGATTAATTAGTTTGGCTACCCCGATGATAAGCTCTTTTGCCGATAGGATCAAAAACGACAGAATAATAATTATAGTAGGCAACCTCATTATGGCTTTATTTATGATTCTTTTCATCTTTGGCAATAGCGTTTATATATTTATCATATCGATAGTCGCTATAGGAATAGGATCAATGTTTACCGACGCCGTCGGAGAATCATTTATCGTCTCGACCAAAGAGGCAAAAGAAATTGGCGAAGCTAAATTATTAAGTATTTTTACTACTTACGATAAAATATTCTCAATAGCGGTTCCGATCTTAGCCGGAATTCTAATAACTAATCTTAGTTTTTCTAAAAGTATAGTCGTAATGGGAGTTATCTCTTTAGTCGGCGTCGCGATCTTTACAATTATGAGTAAGAATACCCGGGTCGACTAAAAAGGTAAATATGAAAAAAATTAATATGGCTTTACTATTTGGCGGTAAAGCTATAGAACACAAAACTTCGTTAAAAGCGGCGTTATTTCTGATGGCGTTCTTCGATACTGAAAAATACGATATTCATGCCGTATATATCGATAAAAACGGAAATATTGCATCGCCAAATTATTTCTTAGAAACCGCTAACAAATTTTTCTCTGAAAACGGAAAAAATACTATTTTTGTAACGGGATACCCGGCTCCCGAAAATTATGACGCTCTTTTAAAAAAATACGCATTTTTTGGCAAAAACTCCGGAGACGATAATTCTCTTTTTTTTAATAATTTTGTAAATAAAACCTACGATGTAATTTTTCCTCTATTTCATGGGCAAGTAGGAGAAGACGGACTGATACAAGGAATGTTTGATTTTTTTTCATGCCCTTATATAGGGGACGATTGCGGTTCTTCTGTCATAGCTAACGATAAAACTTTAGTTAAACAAATTTGTTGTCATTTGGGAATTTTAACTACTGAATTCCTCAGTTTTACCAAACTTGAATGGGATATATCTAAAGAACTTATTATAAAAGATATCGAGAACAAATTTACATACCCAATTTTTGTCAAACCGCCAAATTTGGGATCTTCGATAGGTATTTCAAAAGTAAAAAACAAAGATGATTTAATTTCTGGAATACTTCGGGTTTTAAAGTACAGTTCCAAAGTCCTAATTGAAAATTTTATAGACGGAAAAGAATACGGAATCGGAGTTATCGGGCACAAAGAAATAATTGTTAGTATTCCTTGCGAATTTCCCGAATCAGATAACGGAGACTTTTTTAGCTATAATGAAAAATACGGAGCCAACGCAAAAGACGAGATTATTCCTGCGCGGCTTGACGGCGCTACTTTAAAAAAACTTCAGGATTTTGCGCTACAAGTTTTTAGAAAATTTAATCTATCCGGTATGGCTAGAATAGATTGTTTTATTAAAAACAATATTATTTATCTCAATGAAATTAATACTGTTCCGGGTTTTGGCGGAAATAGCGTTTTTAACAGAATTTGGAGCGCAAGCGGATATGATCTCAAAAAATTAATTGATAAATTAACGACGGCGGCCTTTGAGAAATTTACAGATAAAAACGCTTTGACTTACGATATTGAAGGGGATAGCTTACAAATATGAACTTTTACGATGAGTTTATGTGGGATTGTTATTTTGAAAAACGCGCATTTCTTTTTAACGTCGAAGGCCTTATTACGCTCGATCCTTTAAACGGGGAATCCGCCGGCGACGCAAAGATCGCTTATATTGATAGAGATAACTGGAAAATAGAAGGCTCCGAAAAAAAATATCTTAAACAATTTGGAACCGGTATAAATATTTTATACGGAAAAAAATATCTAAGACGTTCAATTAATATGATTAATAGATTTAAAACTGAAAGTTGGTTGAAATTACCCGTCTTAAAAGAGTTATATATGAAAAACTCCATAACGATTGGCGTATTAGGTTTTGTAAAAAAAGGAAATAAAAAATTGTTAATCGGTAGTATGGTCGTTACTATATTTCCAAATATCCTTGTAATCGAAACTTTAGAAACCCCATATAATAAAATCGGAATAGCGTTTATTTTAAAAACGATCAAAATATTTATCCAAAAATATCATTTCAAATTTGTCGATTTTCAAATTTATCAGACTTCAAAACAGTTAGAACCGGACAAAAGATTTCTTTATAAGAAGAGAATAGGATGCCTGATAACGACGGAAAAAGAATTCCAAGAAATCGCGCTAGCTAAAGCAAAATCGCTCTTTAACGGAGGTCCATGCGGCAAATGTTGCGCAAATATGACTTTCTCCGAAGCTATATCTTTCTTAGAAGCTTTTCCGATTTTACAAAACGACGAGACAAAAAACGAAATTCATAAATTAAACGATAACGCTTATATGTTTAAAATCGGAAAAGCATATAATAACGGCTATAAATGCCCTTTTTTAACTGAATCTAAATGTATAATACACAAATTCAGACCGGAATTCTGCAGAAAACTTGAATGCGGTAGTTTACAATGTTTTTTATGTATTACCGGATACGAGTTCAATAAAGCTTCAAATAATTAATTTGCATTTTTGAACTTTCCTGATTATATAATATATCGATTGAAGAATTTTAAAACCGGCATGTTTGTAATAAAGAATCATATTTTCATCGATATTTTTTCTTGATAAAATGATTTTTGTTTTAGTCAAAAATCCTAATAAAAAAGCGTCATTCTGTTCTATTTCATTAAATAACTCTTTCCAATTTGATAAAATGGCTTCGTTTTCTATAGAAAAATCAGTCGAGTTTATTAAATCTTTTACTAAAATCGATAAATTATATAACTTGGTTTCAACCTTATTATAATAACTTGCAATACTGTCTTTTTTAACAAATATTTTGTCGCAATTGGCGATTATTTCAGACGAGCTTTTCCTTTTCGAAGATATTGTAGACAACAAATCGTCTAAATCGATATTTTTAAAACTTGAGACATTATATCCCGAGTAACGAGAGTTAAAGATATTTATATCGGGATAATTATCTTTCGCCGAATTAAATCCCAATGCATAATTTTCCAAAGCCAAATCGGTAAAAATTATTTTTCCGTCGTTTCGTATTATCTTTTTTAATTTTCGATTTTTAGAAATTTTTATAAACGAATCTTCGATCGGAGTTTGATATCCGCTTTTTGAAAAAAGTTTATCGTATAAAGGAGTCCCAATAGCGTGAGTAATAAAATCGGGATAAGACAGGTCTAACCCTGAAAAAAAAATGCTTTTAAACCCAAGTTTTATCGCGCATTTTAGCGCAAAATCCGATAC
>JAGOCL010000282.1 GCA_017998755.1 Spirochaetota bacterium
ACATTAGTCGATAAAATGTTTAAGCAGAGCGGGATGTTTAGAGATAACCAGCAGATAGAAGAGAGACTTATGGATTCGGGCGAGTTGGAAAAAGAGAGAGGTATTACAATAACGTCCAAAAACGGATCGTTTAAATATAAAGATTATCTTATGAATATTGTAGATACCCCCGGACACGCGGATTTTAGCGGTCAGGTTGAAAGAATTCTAAATATGGTCGACGGCGCTTTGCTGTTAGTCGACGCCGCGGAAGGTCCGATGCCTCAGACTTTTTACGTATTAAAGAAAGCTCTTGCGCTAAATTTAAGGACTATCGTCGTTATAAATAAAATTGACAAACCAAACGCCAGATGCGAGTGGGTACACGAACAGGTTATCGATCTTTTCTTCAAACTCAATGCTCCATACGATCTTTTGGATTTCCCAATAATTTACGCTTCGGGTAAAGACGGGTACGCTAAAAAGAATTTATCCGACGATCCTGTTAATATGAATCCTCTTTATGATGAGATTATAAATTATATACATTCGCCAAAAGGGGATATCGACGGGCCTCTTCAACTTTTAGTAAGTTCGATTAGTTATTCTCCGTATCTTGGCAGACTCGCTATCGGTAAAATTACTTCGGGGAAACTCTCGGTAAACCAGGAAGCGGCTGTGTCAAATTACGATAAGAGTTTAACAGTTGTTCGCATCTCAAAAATTTATAAATTTGACGCAAATTCAATGATCGAAGCGGATACGGCGTCGGTTGGAGAGATAATAGCCGTCGCGGGCGTAGAGGATATAATGATCGGAGAGACAATTACCGATAAAAATAATCCTATTCCTCTACCGACTATTAAAGTAGATCCGCCGACGATATCAATGAATTTTATCCCTAACGATTCGCCTTTTGCAGGTCGCGACGGTAAATTCGTAACTTCTCGGCACTTAAGAGAGAGATTATTAAGAGAAATACTATCCGACGTCGCGTTGGCGGTTGAAGAACTAAAAGACGCCGTCGGATATAAAGTATCCGGTAGAGGCGAACTTCATTTATCTATACTAATCGAAAAGATGAGGAGAGAGGGGTATGAATTTCAGGTAACAAGGCCGGAAGTAATACTGAAGAATGAATCGGGTAAAATTTTGGAACCGTATGAAGAGTTGGTTGTGGATATAGAAGAAGAGGCGGTCGGAGCGGTAATCGAAGCTCTTGGGAAAAGAAAAGGGCAGTACATAGACATGGAGAAAGACGTTGGTTTTATCAGGTTGAAACACAAAATACCGACGAGAGGACTTTTGGGATTTAAGTCTGAATTTCTAACAATAACCAAAGGTATGGGGTTGATGAATTATGTTTTTCTCGAATTTGACGAATACGCCGGAGACATTAAGTCTAGAAATAACGGAGTGTTGGTCGCTATGGAGGAGTGTACTACGGTCGCTTACGCTCTTTTCAATCTACAAGAGAGAGGTAAGATGTTTTACCCGCCGCAAATAAAGGTCTACGAAGGGCAGATTATCGGCGAGCATAGTAGAACTAACGATCTTGTCGTGAATCCCGGTAAAACGAAGAAATTGACGAATATGAGAGCAGCCGGATCTGACGAGAATATTATATTAACGGCTCCGACTGTTATGTCTCTGGAAAAATGTATTACTTATATTAACGACGACGAATTAGTTGAAATTACTCCTAAAGAGATAAGATTGAGAAAAGTGAAATTAAAAGAAATTGAAAGAAGAAGAAATTTATAGTTATTTCTATGTAAAATCTTTTTAATATTGTTGACGAAAAGAAATATTTGAATTAGATTATGTATATAAGAATTGAAATATTTTACGACAATATGCGTAATCTTAAAAAATGGGATATAATAAAGGTTATGGTTATATCGGGAAGATTTATAAAAAAACTTTTAATTTCATGCGTATTTATAACGATTATCTTTTCTTCATGTCTCACAATCAAAACGCGTTATGTTGTAGAAAGATTTCTAGAATTTGACGATATTGATTTTAATCATGTTAAAAATATTAATATAATTACCGAGAATAAAACGCTCGGTAAGGAATTTGAAAAATATATCGTCAAGTTTTATAGAAACAGAGCGTTGGAGATACCTAAAATTATTATTTCCAATATCGAGAAAGACGAACTCAGTCATGAATTAACTTTTAATATCAAAAAGTTTGATTATCAGATATTTGAAGGGTGGATAGAAAATTCCAAGCCGCCGGTTCAAAAAGATAACGGTAAATATCTCGTTTTCCACAATAATATCAACTACTGGAAGTCTATCGACGCTTCCATTTACGTAAAAATATCGCGCAACAGTATGACGTATACAAACCTCGATCTGTCCGACGACGCAGTTTTCTCAATCGAAGGGGAGAGTTGCATACAAAAGGAGTATTCCGAACTTGAGGATTCGTTAGGTAAGAACGCCGCTATTCCTAGTTTGGAAGATTTTGCAAAAAAGAATATTAAAGATATAGAGAACGAGGTTTTATTTAGCGGTATTATCGAGAAGTTTTTTAGAGAATTCTTTTCAAAACGTCTGAAACCTATCAGTAAAGAGCTTGTTTATTTTAAATTTGGATTTAATAAGAAATTTTATAAAGCGCAAGAACACATTAATAACAATCGATTTGACGAGGCGCTAATTATTTGGGAAGATATTTACTCGGATTTGGAAAATCCTTCGTTTTCACGAGGTATAGCCGCTTACAATATAGGGATGGTAAAAACGCTGATCAGAGATTACGAGTCTGCTTCGATTTATTTTAACAGATCTGAAGAGCTTGAAAAAATCGGATTGCAGGAATTGGAGAAATTTTAAGAATCTTATAAATACATTTTATTAGGGGGGATTAGTAAGATATGTTTGAGAATTTGTTTAAACTTTTTATCGACGGAGGGCCGGTTATAATGAGCTGTATATTAATATGCAGTATTATAGCGGTCGTTATAATAATCGACAGATTTATGTATATCAATAAAATTACCAGAAAGGACGAAAAGATCATAGAGCGACTATCTTCCGCCATTAGCGCCGCTCGTTATGACGAAGCCCTAGCAATATGCGATAACTCCCCGTCGCCCGTTACTAATATGATGAAAGCTGGGATAAAACACAAAGATTATCCTGAAATTTATATCAAAGAGGCGATAAAAGATGCCGGAAGCCTTGAAATCCCTAAACTTGAGCGATTTCTAACTACATTAGGCACTATCGCTAATATTTCTACCTTATTGGGATTATTAGGAACCGTTCAGGGAAATATGGAGTCGTTTGGTTTAATCGGCTCAAAGAGCGCGTTAGGAAGTATGGAGATGTTAGCCGGCGGTATATCAAAGGCGCTATTAACGACCGCTTTTGGACTTATCGTATCGATTCCTACAACGATATTTTATAATTATTTGACTAATAAAGTAAATAATATGATATTGAAAATGGAGACTCAGGCAAACGAATTGGTTTTGGTGCTTTTGAGAAAGAAATCGCTAAAGGGGTAAAATATGTCGATCAAATTTGTTCGAAGAAATAAGCCGAGAGCTCTTGTCGATATGGTGCCGATGATAGATATAGTGTTTCAATTGATAATATTCTTTATGGTGGCGACGACAGTCAAAACGATAACCGGTATGGAACTCGATATGCCAAAAGCGGAGAATCTTACCAATATATCTTCAGCCCCGCTAAAAATAGTCGTTTCCAGTAGAGCTAATATCATAATTGGCGATAAGAAAACAGATATTGCCGGTTTTCGGAAGATATTACAAACGGAATTAAAAAAAGATTATTCGCAAAAGAAATCCGTAATAATTTATGGGGATAAAAGTATCGAGTATCAACTTCTTATCGACGTCATGGATGTATTGAGAGTTGAAGGGTATGAAAGTATCGATCTTGCCATTAATAAAAAATTATAATAATTTTTACATGGCGGGGCGATATCGAAAGGAAGCGAATTTATGAACGACGAAGTTAATCCTATTGAAAAGAAAGAGGAAAGAAAAAGACTTCAATACGCAATTTTATTCTCGTTAAGCTTTCACATTTTATTACTGCTAGTAATTTTCTTCTCAAATATTTTTGACAATACTAAAAAAAAAGACGATGTCGTAGTAGTAACCGTCAAACTTCACGATAAGGTTATAGAGGAGTTTAACAAGCTCGACGACTCAAAAAAACAGAAGATTCTAGATCGACGCAAAGAAGAATCAAAAAAGATTATGAAAAAGATAGAAAAAGAAAAGAAAGAGGCGATAAAAATTGAGAATAAAAACGAAGTAAAATATTCAAACGT
>JAGOCL010000283.1 GCA_017998755.1 Spirochaetota bacterium
GTTTAATACTCTGCTTGATAATTTACCGATAGGGGTATTTATGGTCGAAGCACCATCGGGAAAACCCGTAATAGCGAATGAGAAAGCCAAAGAGTTGTTAGGTAGAGGTATTCTTCCCTATGTTAATGAAGAAAATCTTTCGGAAGTTTATGAAGCGTACAAATTTGGAACAAATACTATTTATCCGACTGAAGAGATGCCGATTGTGAGGGGAATGTTTGGAGAAAAAGCTCATATCGACGATATGAAAGTTGTAAGACCCGACGGTACTTCGACTTTGGTTGAGATTTATGGCTCGCCTGTTTTTGATAACAATAATAAGGTAATAATGAGCTTAGTAAGTTTTGTCGATATTACCGAGCGGAAAAACAGAGAGGAAGATTTTTATCTTAAATCCCTTATTTTAGATCAAATTAACGAATATGTAACGATAACCGATCTTAACGGCGTAATATTATATGTTAATCGGGTTCAAGAACAAAAATTTAAACTGTCAAGAAATGAAATAATCGGCAAGTCTATTCATTTGTTTGGAGAGGATTCTACAAAAGGGGCGACGCAAGACGAGATTATTTCTTCGACGTTGAGAGACGGAGCGTGGGAGGGAGAAATTGTGAATTATTCTACCGACGGCGAAGAACAGATATTAAAAAGCAGGACGCAGATTATTTATGATTCCAAAGGAACTCCGTTGGTTTTATGCGGAATTTCTTCAAATATTACAAAAGAAAAACAATTCCTCAAAAAAATTACCGATAGAGAAGAATTGCTGTTGAAAGAAGTTCATCATAGAGTAAAAAATAATCTGAGTTCAATTTTAAGTCTTATTAATTTGCAGAAAAACTTATATAAAAACTCTAATGATATGAGTATTTTACAAAATATTATTAGTCAGATAAAAAGTTTTCAGGTGTTATACGATAAATTGTATAGGTCTAAAGATTTTAGATCAACTTCGTTGAGAGATTATTTAGAGTCGCTCGTCGGCGAAATTGGTTCGATATTTGAAAAAATGAGTTCCGTAAAATTTATAATGAAAATAAACGATATTGTTCTCAACGCCAATATTTTATCTCCGATTGGAATAATCATTAATGAACTTATAACAAATAGCATGAAGTATGCCTTTGCCGATAAACACGACCCGGCGATCAGTTTGACCGCTTTCAAAGACGATGACACGATAACTTTGATTTATGAAGACAACGGCGTCGGCATACCCGAATCGGTTACTATTGATAATTCTAAAGGGTTTGGATTACAACTGGTATCTTTACTTGTCAATCAGTTAGACGGAAAAATCAGGCTGGAACGGGACTCCGGAACAAGATTTGTTATCGAATTTAATATATAAAGTTTAAATTAGAGCGTTTATCTTGACTTTCTTGGTATTTAGTTATATTTTCATTTATTAAATTGTTCTAAAAGGCGTAATTATGAAAAATATGAAATTCAATATTGTACTTATGGTTTTGCTGTTATCTTTCGGTAATTTATTATCGGTATTCTCTCAGTCTGACGAAGTCAAACCAGAACTTTATATAGCGATAAAGGAAAATAATACTTTTCAAGCGGAAATGGCTATAAATACAGGGGCAAATGTAAACGCGATATACGATCTCGATACTATGCTGTGCTGGTCGATCAGGAAAAACAGAACCGAAATAACTAAACTTATTCTTCAATCGCCAAAAATAAATATTGAAGGAAGAGGGGTATGGTACGACGACTTCAGCGAATGGGAACGTACGCCATTAATTCTTGCGTCGCACATGGGGCAAGCTGAAATTGTTAGTCTTCTTATACAAAAAGGCGCCGACGTCAATGCGCGAGATAGAACGGATAATAGTCCTCTTTCAAGCGGAAATACGGCGCTTTTTAAAGCCGCTCAGAGGAGTCATACCGAAGTCGCGCGGATTATTCTTTCCGGTCCGAAAAAAATTGATATTAATCAAAGATTTGCGCTCGGAGCGAATGTTCTTATGCTTGCTATAGAGAACGATAATCTGGAAATGGTCAAGCTTTTTGTTGAATATGGCGCAAAAGTGAACATACCCGGTCCAAACGGCAGGTCTATGTTGGAGGGGACGATAAACAACAAAAATTATGATATTCTTGAATATCTTATTGCAGAGGGAGTCGATATTAATTATATTAATGCCGGATATACCCATATTCATAGCATAATCGATACTACAAAAAATAATATACCTAAGACTGACTATCTAAAGAAATTTCTGACATATAAACCGAATCTCGATCTTATGTCCTTAAAAAATGAAGGGGTAGGGTATTCGGCGCTACACAAGGCGGTAATGAACGGATATATCGAATACGTCGAAGTCCTCTTAGACGGAGGCGCGAATATTAATATCAAAAGTCTTGGTACCGGCGGCTCTCCTCTCCATACCGCGGCAAGCTGGAAATTTCCGGAAATTACAAAATACCTGATAAAACGGGGCGCGGATATTGAGATTACCGATAACAACGGATTTACTCCATTAACGACGGCGGCGTATGGAATGAGACTTAATAACGTTAAGCCGCTTGTAGAAGCGGGAGCAAAAATTAATGTACAAACAGCCAAGCTCGATATGACTCCATTAATCGCGGCGTCTGTAAATATCGATCCTTTCAAACATTTTGACAGTATAGCGGTTATGAAGTATTTATTAGACAATAAAGCCGACGTTAATTTTCAATCTAAAGATGGAAAAACGGCATTAATTACAGTCGCCGCCAGCTCAAATCATGGACAGTCGGTAGAAAAAATCAGATTACTGCTTACCAGAGGCGCGGAGCTTGATATTGTAAATAATAAAGGCGAAACGGCATTAATGCTCGCCGCCGGAACGGGAAATGATAGAGCGGTCAAACTCCTTGCCGAAAAAGGGGCAAAACTAAACTTGAAAAACAATGCCGGCGAATCGGCTTACGATTGCGCGGAACGTTCGGGTAAAAAAGCTCTGGTTTTATATCTTGAATCAAAAGGGTTAATGAAAGAAGCTCCTGTTATAAAGCCAAATGTCGTCGTTCAAGAACTTCTTGGAACATGGATAGGTTCGCAGGATGGAGTATCTCAGGCGGTATTGAAGTTTGTTATTAATAAAGACAGTACGTATAAATTTGAATCCAAGTTTTCTCCGGAAGTTTTAAAACAGATGCCAAAGGGCCAAAATCCTATAATAGCCGCTCATCAAGGGGCTTATACGGTCTCAAAAGATATTATCGTCATTTATCCGGAAGGTCAAGCTCCCGTATCTATGCGGTGGAAACTAAATGATAATATGCTTATTCTCGACGATAAAAATCGATTGAAGAAAGCAAAATAGTTTTTATTATCGCGTCGTCGTTTGCTTTATTTTAAAGGAAACGACGACGATTTTTTATTTTATTCGATAAAAAAAAACTTGACTTTTTAATGTTTTTTTTCAATAATATATCAAGAAGATCAGACTTTCGGTCGGGCCTATCGGCAGCAAAGCTTACCGCTTGCGGGACTTCAAAATATCAAAATGCGGAGGTAAGCTATGTATTCTAACAAAGAGCGCGCATTCCAAGCTAATCGGGTTACGATAATCGGCTCCATATTAAACGTTATTCTTACCGCTTTCAAACTTATCGCGGGTATATTTGGTCGAAGCTCCGCTATGATTGCCGACGCTATACATTCTCTATCGGATTTTGCCACGGATATTGTGGTGATCATAACTATGGGGATGACAAAAAAGCCGCAGGACTCTAATCACGATTACGGACATGGGAAATTTGAGACTCTTGCGTCGGTAATAATTGGGGCGTCTCTTCTTTTTGTCGGGTTGGGATTGGGGTGGAACGGTATAAAAAACGTGGTTAAAACTTTGAAAGGGACGCCTCTGCCGCCGCCCCATTATATAGCGTTAGTCGCGGCTTTTGTCTCTATTATCGTTAAAGAATGGCTTTATAGATGGACGGTCGCGGTCGGGAAAAAAATTAATAGCCCCGCGGTAATAGCAAATGCATGGCATCATCGGTCGGACGCGTTTTCTTCGATAGGAACTTTAGCGGGTATCGGCGGCGCTATTATTCTCGGAAATAAATGGACTATACTCGATCCAATAGCGGGAATCGTCGTATCGGCGTTCATCGTAAAAGTCGCTTTGCAAATATCTTTTGAGAGCGTCAACCAACTGCTCGAACGATCGCTTTCGGACGAAGAAAAAAAGTCTATTATATCTACAATTCAGAATGTGGAAGGGGTAGCCGATCCGCATCACTTAAAAACCAGAAGGATTGGCGCAAACGTCGCTATAGACGT
>JAGOCL010000284.1 GCA_017998755.1 Spirochaetota bacterium
AGTTTCCGGAGCCGAGTCGATTGTGAAATTCGGATCGATTTTCATTTTTTTGTTTACAAATCCGGCGAGCAGGTATATATAAAATTGGTTACCCAGAGTTTTCTCAAAAATTCTTTTAGCGTTCGTCTCGTCCGAAGGGGCGCCTAATAACGAGTCTAAAAACAGTTTAGTATTTTTGTAATCGTAGTTATCGAGCCGGATATATTCAACTTCGCCGAAATTGGAACCGAGATTTCTTTTGGAGGTAAGGATAAATACGACGTTATTTTTTGACAGCAATTTTCTCAGATAAAGCAGTAGTTTTAAAGAATCGTCGTCAAGATACTCGAGGTTATGTATAGCGACGATAACTCGTTTTTCCAGCGAGAGTCTTTCTAGGATAATTTTTAGCGAATCAAACGCGATTTGTTTGTCGGTTCTTTTTTCATTTTCATAATACGTAGCGTTAAAATACTCTTTTAGCAGAGAGTTGTGTTTTTCATATTTTCCGGAGGCAGAGAATTCTTTTGAATATAACAAATTTTGTAAACTATCAAATATTTCGCGAAAAATCTGAAGAGGAAAATTTTTAGAGTATTTATCGGCTATCGCTTGAAACAGGATATAGTCAAAGTTATCGGTCTTGAGAGTTTTATATAGTATATTTCTTTTTTCAAAATTCCCTTCGCCTTGAATAACGAGCGTCTTCTCCCCTTTTCTGTCGTTATAGATAAAGCTCTCTAAAGTTTTACTCTCTTTTTCTCTACCGAAAACAAAAGCGTCCTTTTTAACGTTTTCATATAGGTTTTTAGAGCCGGCGATACCGTAAGTAGCGATCTCGCTTTTATCGCCGAGTTTGAAGCGGAAACTAAGTTCTTTAAAACTAAAATAATCTTTTGTTTTTTTGTAAACAGAGTCGGTAACGGCGATATCGTATTCGTTATCTGCGCCCAAGGTCTTAAATGCGACGTTTATATTTTCTCCGACAACTTTGCGGGCGGTCGATTTTGCGGTAGAATGGCTATAGATGTAGAGATCGCCGGAGTGAACGGCTATAGGGATAGCGCGCTTTGGATCGCCTTGTTTTAAACCAAACGTTTCGCGCGCTTCTTCTACTATCTCGCGACCGCAATAACAAGCGGTTAATTCGGGATTAATATCTCCGAATATGCCAAATAAAGCTACTACATAGTTTCCGATAATATTATCGATTTCGCCGAGATGTTTTTTAACGATTCTATTTACAAGATTATACGACTTATCAAAAACAGCCGATTGATCTTCGCCGCCGGTTTTAGCGCGGTATTCAGTAACGTAGGATAAACCGACTATGATTATCGCCGCTCGTCTTTTTCTTTGCAGAGAAAATTCCGGTAATCCTTTTCCAAAGCCGTCGGCTGAGTTTTTTATTTTTTCCATTTTCTTAATTATATATAATTTTTTTAATAATTACAATAAATATTTTCTACGGAAGAACAATAATTTCCACTCTTCTATTCTTCGCTCTCCCCTCCGGCGTCGAATTGTCGGCGATAGGATTTTCGCCCCCTTTCCCGCCGTAAGTAATGTAGGAAGCGTTAAATTTATGTTTCTCGACAAAGTAGTTTAATATAGTTAAAGCTCTTTGTTCCGACAACGTTTTTTGATTTTTGGGTTGTCCGATGTCGGCGGTGTGTCCTACTATTATTATTTGGTTAAATTTGTAGTTGTCTATCAATCTTGCGACTTTATCGACGCGATTATGTTCTCCGTAAAGTATCTCGGGGCTATCCGGCTTGAAATGTATATTCGCCATGACTATGTAGAGTTTGCCGTCGATGATCTTGATCTCGGTATCTTTAAAATCTTCGTCGTTTTCCCAGTTATGCGTCTCTTCTATCTTTATCGGCGGCGGGACTTTGTATACGCTTTTTGAGCTCCCCGAAGTTTCGATTAGTTCGCAATCGTCGAGAATAAACGTATAATCGTATATTTCTTCGATTAAGGAAGGTCTGCCGGCCGTATTGTTGAATTTTACAAGAAAAGAGCTAAATCCTACAATTTTTTTTATACCCGAACCGAAATAAGACGATCTGTTTTTATTATGAACAATAGTAGCGTTTGCCGAGATAGTTAAGATTTGTTCGTCGTCTATTATTTCTATAGCGGACAGCCGATAAACTACGTCGATATCCAGAGAGAGAGTAGATTTATTGTCGTTAAATATATCGATATTGTATTTGGACGGTTTAGTCCATACCGAGCCGATTTCTACGGGGTATTCCGGAAAATGCGGAAAACTATGAAGCCCTTTTTTTGTTTCGGTCTGATAATTTTTCCCAAATACGTCTTTTTTATATTTATACGTCGTATCGGTTTTGGTTTTATAAGTATTGGTTTTGTAATTTAGTTTGGTATCTTCCATTGTATAGTTGTCTATAGACAGGGTAGCTTTATCGCCCTCTATATTTTCGGTTTTGATATAGGATACTTCTTTATAGATAGAGTCGCCGATATGCTCGTTTTCGTATAAACGGCGGACGATACTGTTAGTCTCGATATAAAGAATGGTATTCGGATCAAACTTATACCTAATCTCGACGGCGTAAAGATTAAGAAGTAACGTAATTAGTATTATGGAAACAAAAAGTCTTCTACGCATCTAGTTTTATCGCAATTCCGTCGGGGGTAAACGAGAGTATCTTGTAAATGGAGGGGTAACGTTCTCTTTTCATCTCTCTTTTATAGAAATAGTCGGTAACTATCGAGGCTATTCCGAAAAGTATCGAAAACGATCCCAATACGATATAGGGGGCGGGATCGAACATTCTTTTATGAATATTGGTTAGTTTGTTTTTATATTCGTCCCCGACGGCGGCGGGAAGATCGTAGCGCCAAAACATATCGATCGGGTCGAATATCATACAAATCGAGCCGATAAGCGCTCCGGTAAACATAAAGCTTCCGTATATAAGCCCGCCGTAAGTCGGAATCTGCGCGAGTCCGGCTACTATGAAGTGTCCCGTAAAGTATATTAGCGGTAATGAGTTTGCTATTCGCGTAAAAAAGGTCATATCGCTTATGCCGGCGGTCTTAAAATCTTCCGCAACGCCGAGCATTACTTGAGAGACGTCGTAGATATTAGCGAGGTAGGCCAGACTGACGATAAATCCGTACAATCCTGTTGTCGAATAACTTCCCCAATAGGCGATCTTAGCGACGGTCAGTCTATCAAGCCCTTTGTCGGGAACGAATTTCCCCAAATCTTCGGTTTGATCCGAAAAAAGCGACGCGCCGACGACAAAAATAATAATCAAAATAAATATTTTTTTCATATAGATATTATATATATTTTTATAAAAATGTCCATAAAAAGAATTTTATTGAGAATATTTTATTACATTATAGAAAAATATATGTTATTATCCGGCGGAGTTTTTTACGGATATGCGATGAAGAAATTTTATATACTTTTTATATTTGCTTCGATAGCGATAGGTCTGATATACCCTCAAGGGGAAAAGATCAAATTTCTTCTTCCGTATTTTCTCGGCGCGTCGATATTTCTCAATTTTTACTCGATAGATATATCGTTTAGAAAGTTTTTCAGAATTGAGATACTCTACTACTTCGTTATAACATTAATATTGGCGCCAATAATTATATTCTTCCTGACAAGCGGGCTGGATATAAATTTGCGTTTGGGATTCGTCTTGATCGCAATAACTCCGGTCGGAATAGGTTCTTCGATCGTTGTCAAAATTATCGACGGCGATATGGAGCTGTCGTTGACTAACATATTTTTCTTCAATATGTTTGCGATCGTAAGTTATCCGTTATTGATAAAGATATTCTTTTATAAGAACGCCGTTGAAGTTCCTTTTACCAATATTCTTACAAATCTATTATTTATAATACTAATCCCTTATGTTTTATCGATAATATTCAAAAAAACAGGATTCCTAAAAAATACGATAAAAACCGCTTCAAAATATACAAATTATATACTAATCGCAGTCATTTATATTGCCGTCTCGTCGTCTGCGGATAAGATAAGACAATTTGATTTTAAAATGTTATTAGGAGTATTTCTGGTAACTTTCGCGATCGCTTTGTCGTATTTTATCGTCGGCTTTATTTTAGGCAAAGATTTGAAAATAAAGAAGACGCTCTCCGTTTCGTTTGGTCAGAAAAACACCGGATTAGCGCTATTGATATCGCTACTTAATTTTTCGCCGGTTACGTCGATACCTACGACGATTTATATCATAATCCATCATCTTTTAAACGCGACGTTGATTTTTATTTCAGGGAAAAGCGCCGCGAAAAAAGATGGAGA
>JAGOCL010000285.1 GCA_017998755.1 Spirochaetota bacterium
TAATTTTAAGTATAAGTCAAAAACTATTGAAAAATATAAATTTTTATTCTAACTTTATACTTAGAAAGACGGCATAATGCAGTTGTTGAAGTTGAGACCGTTGTGAGTGGGATATATTTGAGTCGGAATTTATAAAAATTAAGTTAAAGTTGAGGCCAAAATGGTAGAATGGGAGGATATGACCCCGGACGAGCGGGATCGGCTTATTTATCTTCTGTTAAGCGAAAACGATCTGAAGGCGATAATTCTTATTCTTCAGAGGAAGTTCAAAAGAGAGCCCTCTAACGAAGAGGTAATGAGGTTTGCGTTTAAGGTTGCGCGAAATAAAATGATTCCGGCGCATTTGAAAAATAAAAAATAAGGAGATTTTATGCCAATACACATTGAAGCGCAAAAAGGGGATGTTGCAAAAATAGCTCTGCTTTGCGGAGACCCAAAACGAGCCGAATATATTGCAAAAAATTTTTTGGAATCGACGAAATTATTCAACGGTTACAGACTGATGTACGGATTTACCGGGAAGTATAAGGGAAGGGATATTTCCGTTCAGACGACCGGGATGGGAAGTCCTTCAATATCAATTATTATAGAAGAGTTGAATATGTTGGGGGTAAAAAGTTTGATTAGAGTCGGAACTTGCGGCTCGATAAATAAGAAAGTAAATATATCGGATATAGTTCTCGCATTCAACGCTCACTCTTCTCATGGCATTTATAATAACTATTTTAACGGAGGGGCTTTCTCGGCCGGAGCCGATTTTGCACTGTCGAGAGCTCTGTTTGATAAATCGGCTAGTAAATCGTATAAAACTCATTGCGGCTCGGTTCTAACTTCCGAGACATTTTACGAGGATAGTTTTGATCTCTACGAGAAATATGCGAAATTTGGAACGCTCGCCGTCGAAATGGAATCTTACGCGCTATTTCTTCTCTCTTCGAAGTATAATATCAAAGCTTCAACGATGTTAGCCGTATCGGATATCGTTTTTGAGAAAAAAAGAGGGGAAAAAGAACAAATAAAAAAAGGTGTTGACAATATTTTGGAAATTGTTTTAGATACTATATGCGAGAATTATGATTATTTGTCGGGAGAATATTAAAATAAAGATTAGTATTTGGGGGATAGAATGTTTAGAAATTTAAGTATAAAGTGGAAGATTCTACTTATTACGATATCGGGTATAACTTCTATCGTAGTTATTTTAACTACGTTATGGATAAGAGATATAAAAAAACAGGGAAGAGACGAGATCATCTCTGTTAGCCGGGCTTTAGTTCTTAACGCCGAGTCTGTGAGAGAAGAGATGCAGAAAAACTGGGAACTGGGAGTGTTCAACGTAGAATTGTTGAAAGAGTGGGGGAAGAATAACGATAGAGATAAAATCTTATCGGCGATACCGGTAGTAGCGTCGTGGCAGTCGGCTCAAAGAAAAGCCATAGAAGGCGGTTATAAGTTTAAAGTGCCAAAATTTCAACCGAGGAAACCTGAAAACGAACCGGATGAAACGGAAGCTCGCGTCCTAAAACTTATAGAAAATAGTAATCTTAAAGAATATTACGAATACGATAAATCTACTAACAGTATCAGATATTTTAGACCAATCAAACTAACTGAAACCTGTATGCTTTGTCACGGCGATCCAAAGAATTCTAATGGGTTGTGGGGTAACGACGAAGGTTTGGATCCAACCGGAGGCAAAATGGAGAATTGGAAGGTCGGAGAAGTCCACGGAGCTTTTCAGATGATCATGTCTCTTGACAAAAACGATAAAATTGTCGCAAACGCTACTAAATTCATTATTATATCCGTGGTAATTATTTTAAGCGGATTAATTCTTATTATACTTTTTGCGGTAAGATCGATTACAAAACCGATAAATAGTATGGTGGATATAGCCAAAAAGCTAAGCGAAGGAGACTTTACCTCTACAATTCCCGATAAATACTTATCGTTAAACGAGGAAATCGGCAAACTTTCTAACTCTATGAATTCCATAATAAAAAATCTCAGCTCTCTTATAATAGAGGTAAGAAATAACGCAGAAGGGGTAAATACCGGAGCGACCCAGATTTCTCAAGCTTCGCAATCGTTATCTCAGGGAGCTTCGGAATTAGCGTCGAGCATCGAGGAGATTTCCTCAAATATTGAGGAGTTGGAATCCACTATCGACCAAAACGCCGAAAACGCCGTTTCGTGCGAGAATATTGCAAATCTATCGGCTATCGACGCTAAACATGGCGGAGAAGAAGTCGATAAAACGGTAAATTCTATGAAAATCATCGCCGAGACTATCCAGATAATTACAGATATAGCCAATAATACAAATATGCTGGCTCTAAACGCGGCAATCGAGGCGGCGAGGGCGGGAGAGTATGGAGAAGGATTTGCAGTCGTAGCGGTCGAAGTTAGAAAACTCGCTGAAAGAAGTCTCAAAGCGGCGGAAGAGATAAAAACTCTCGCCCAGTCTAGCGTCGAGGTCGCAAATAAAGCGGGAGTTCTCATATCCAAAATAGTGCCGAGCATTATAAAAACTTCCGATATGGTTAGCGAGATTTCCAGCGCTTCAAAAGAACAAAAGATAGGGATCAAAGAATTAAGTCAAGCTATAAGCCAACAGGAAAACGTAACTCAGCTCGTTTCGGCAAATTCGGAGGAGCTTGCCTCTTCCGCCGAAGAGATTGCGTCGCAATCCGAGTCGCTGGTAGATCTGTTATCGACTTTTAAAGTAAATGAAAATGGAAATTCTCAAGAATAAAGAGCGTTTGATCGCTCTTTATTCTTGAAAAAAAATCTTTACAATCTTTCTATTATGGAAACTCCGTCCATTACTTTTGGTTGTTCCAGCTTCATTATATCTAAAAGCGTAGGAATGAGGTCTGCAAGTTTTCCGCCGGTAGGCTTAACTCGAATTTTATCTTTTTGCAGATCTTTATCGTTGGAAATAATCGACAGCCAAACCATATTATTCGTGTGCGCCGTCATAGGCGCGCCGGTGGTATAATCGGTCATCTGTTCGGCGTTGCCGTGATCGGAAGTTAGGAGGACTGTTCCATCTTTTTTCAAGATTTCGTTTATAACCAATCCGACGCATTCGTCTACCACTTCGCACGCTTTTTTCGCCGGTTCAAATCTACCGCAGTGTCCTACCATATCTGGGTTTGCGAAATTTAAAACTATAACGTCGTATTTATCGCTTTTGATCGCTTCGATCGCTTTATCTTTCACTTCGTAAGCGCTCATTTCCGGTTTTTCGTAATATTCGCTAACTTCTTTTGGAGAAGGGATCAGAATTCTGTCTTCCCCTTCGAATACTACGTCGGATTGTCCGTTAAAAAAGAAAGTAACGTGAGCGAATTTCTCTGTTTCGGCTATACGAAGCTGTTTC
Organism: Spirochaetota bacterium; assembly: GCA_017998755.1. Taxonomy (GTDB): domain Bacteria; phylum Spirochaetota; class GWE2-31-10; order GWE2-31-10; family MWDO01; genus MWDO01. Next base: position 3,386 of record JAGOCL010000285.1, read on the forward strand.
AATCCTCTTTCAGATAGATACTGCCCGAAAAGATGCGATAGGTCTATCGGAGGAAACGCAATACCAACTTTCGCTCTGCCGCTTTTCGCGACGTCTTCGTAATACTCTGTGAAACAGATGTATTCAAGATTATTATATTTTTTTGTTTCAAATTCTTTAAATCCGTCGAGAACAAACGCTTTTGTAAGCTCTCTCGTTCTGTCTAATCTATAGTTAAAAAATATAGCGCAGTCGCCGTCTTCTACCGGTTTAAAGCCGTTTATAGTTCTTGGTTTGATAAACTCGTCGTTCTCCCCTTTAGCGTAAGCGTCGTCGATGGCGTCGAATATAGAGGAAAAGGCGCCGAAATTTTTACCGGACGTTAATAAATCGTAAGCCAGCTGGACTCTATCCCATCTGTTGTCCCTATCCATCGAGTAGTATCTACCTGTAATGGATGCAAAAACTCCCATTCCGGTTTTATTCATCTCCTCTTCTACTATTTTTATATATCCTTTGGCAGACTGAGGAGGGGTGTCTCTTCCGTCGGAAAATACGTGAATCAGAACTTGTTCTTTTTTTAAACCCAGTTTTTGAGCCAGAACGAGCAAAGCTATAAGGTGATCGCTATGAGAGTGAACCCCCTGATCCTGAACCAAGCCCCAAATATGAACGTTTTTTCCGTTATCTTTAGCGTTACTGAGGGCTTTTATTAAAACCTTATTATCGTAAAAAGTTCCGTCGTCGATCTCCTTATTTATCCGAACGAGCGACTGATAAACGACCCTTCCGGCTCCCATATTCAAGTGTCCTACTTCGGACGAACCCTGATTAGAGGGGGGAAGCCCTACGTTCTCGCCGGAAGCTACAATTAATGCAGTCGGGTAATTGGCGACGTAATTATCGTGGTTCAGCGTATGCGC